>NZ_LWFH01001433.1:0-33626 GCF_001635725.1 Oleiphilus sp. HI0066 | reverse complement strand
GGCGATGGCCCCCGCGTTGGGGTGGTGGCTCGGATTGCAAGATCCAACAGCACTTGTTGTAGTCATTCTTAGTTTTGCATTAGCGCAGATTTTGAGAGTGACTGTGGCAATGAATCGTACTTTGCTGTTTGGCTTCGGATTAAGCGTGTTAGTTGGTGTATTAACGCCGATTATTATGCCTGGAGCCTTAGATATGTTGCAGGTTGTTTCGGATGAGCTTCTGAAACAAATCGCAGTAGACTCGCAAATCGAAGTAAACGAAGAATTTCGTGCTTCGTTCCAAGATCTCATGATCGCGAGTTTCGCAGCATCATTTTATTTGATGAGCATTGGGTCATTGTTTTTGGCTCGGTCTTGGCAAGCAGCGTTGTACAACCCAGATGGTTGGCGAGAAGAATTTCATCAACTAAGAATGGGACCGATTGATATGGTAGTGATTGTCAGTGCCATGATGATTGGACCGAGTACCGGAATAGATGGCTATTTACTCGTATTTAGCGGTTTGGTTCCTGTGCTTATCTGCGGTTTTGCTTTAGTGCATGGTGTGATCGGCAAGAAAAATTTAGGCGGGCAATGGCTCATTGGTTTTTATGCCATGGTTCTTGTTTTGTTTCCCGCATCGTTGGCAATCATTGTATTTATGGCAATGGTCGATAGTGGTGCAGACTTTAGGTCAAGGATACAAGCTTCACCAAAGTCTGAGTGAAGCTACAAGAACTTAGTATTGTTCGCAAAAGAGACAATTCGATTTAATAGTTGAGGATAGCGAGATGGAAGTAATTCTACTCGAGAAAGTTGGTAAGCTAGGCGGTCTTGGCGACAAAGTGACAGTGAAGTCTGGCTTTGGTCGTAACTTCTTGATCCCTTACGGCAAGGCTGTTCCAGCAAATGCTGCGAACGTTGCTGAGTTTGAAGCTCGTCGTGCTGAGCTTGAAAAAGCAGCTGCTGAGAAACTTGCAGCAGCAGAAGCGCGTGCAGAAGAGCTTAACGGTAAGGCTGTAACGATCGTTTCTAAAGCTGGTGATGAAGGCAAGCTATTTGGTTCTATCGGTGTACGTGACGTTGCAGATGCAGTCACTGCTTCTGGCACTGAAGTAAGCAAGTCTGAAGTTCGTCTTCCAGAAGGTCCAATTCGTAACACTGGTGATTTCGAAGTTGATGTTCAGTTGCACAGCGATGTAACTGCAACAATCAATCTTTCAGTTGTTGCTGAATAAGACCTTACGCCGAAGCGCGTAACGTTCACAGAGCCCAATTTTAAGTTGGGCATCTGCTTCTAAGCCCTAAGGATATCCTGTATATTCTTGGGGCTTATTTGTATTTATCTCCTGGAGTTTTTTCCTCTCGTGGCTGACCAAGAAATCTTAAATTTAAAAACCCCACCGCACTCAATCGAAGCTGAACAGTCCATTCTTGGGGGCCTGTTGTTAGATAATAGTAAATGGGATGCGATTGGCAGCAAAGTTATAGAGGATGACTTCTACCGACAAGATCATCGTTTGTTATTCCGTGTCATGAGCCGTTTGGCTACGGCGGGCAACCCTGTTGATTTGATTACTGTCTCAGAAGAACTGCAGCGTATTGGTGAGCTTGATAATGCTGGTGGTATGCAATACCTCACCGAACTCGTTGAGAAAACTCCTAGTGCAAGTAACGTCCATTCCTACGCAAATATTGTGCATGAGCGAGCTGTTTTACGCCGTTTGATTCGGGTTTCTGGTGAGATCTCTGATAGTGCTTTTAATCCTTCAGGAAAGAGCACCAGTGAATTATTAGACGAAGCTGAGCGCAAGGTATTTAAAATTGCCGAGGGCACTGCAGGTGAGGAAGCTGGTCCTGTTTCTATCAATCCGATTCTGACCAAAACGCTTGAACGTATCGAAGAACTATTTGATGCAGAAGAGGGGATTACCGGTGTTACGACAGGGTTTACCGACCTAGACGAAATGACTTCCGGTTTACAGCCCTCTGATTTGATTATTGTTGCGGCGCGTCCTTCTATGGGTAAAACGGCATTTGCGATGAACTTGGTAGAAAATGCGCTGATTAAGGCTGAACTCCCGGTATTAGTATTCAGTATGGAGATGCCGGCAGACTCTATTCTTATGCGTGTATTGTCGTCGTTAGGCCAGATAAACCAGACTCGTATTCGTTCGGGTAAGTTAGAAGAAGATGATTGGCCGCGCTTGTCTTCAGCGGCGAAAATCCTAAAAGACCGTCCGCTTTACATCGACGATTCAGCAGGTCTTAGTCCAACAGAAGTCCGCTCACGTGCTAGACGTGTGGCGCGAGAAGTGGGGCAGATTGGCTTGATCATGGTCGACTATTTACAGCTGATGCAAGTACCCGGGATGAACGAGGGAAGAACGGCCGAAATTTCTGAGATCTCTCGATCTCTTAAAGCTCTTGCTAAAGAGCTTAATTGTCCTCTTGTCGCGCTTTCTCAGTTAAACCGAGGCCTAGAGTCGCGAACTGATAAGCGTCCGATGAACTCTGACTTACGTGAATCCGGAGCGATTGAGCAGGATGCCGATGTCATCATGTTTATCTATCGCGACGAGTACTACAATGAAGATAGTCCAGATAAAGGGCTTGCTGAAATTATCATTGGTAAGCAGCGTAACGGGCCAATTGGTAAGATCCGTCTTCAGTTCCAAGGCGAATTCACCAAGTTCAACGATCTGTCACACGTGGATTATAACAACGAATTCTAAGGTTTTTTGCGATGGCTCGACCTGCTGTAGCTCTTATAGACCAACAAGCATTTGAACAAAACATTGCCTACCTATCCGGCCTTGCCAATAGTGCCGAGACCATTCTTGTCGTAAAGGCAGATGCCTATGGTCACGGCGTTAAGAATCTCATTTCATCATTTCAAGGTCGCCGCTTAGCCGTTGCCTGTGCTGAAGAAGCTGCAACAATTTTCTCGCTAGGTTTTGATGGTGAAATTCTCTTACTTGAAGGGCCATTCGAAGCGGACTGCATCGAGAGTTTAGCTCAGCACAACGTGAGTTATGTTATCCATCGGCCTGAGCAAGTGAGCATGCTGGTTGCACAAAACTTTGATGGCAAGGTCTGGTTAAAAATCGATTCGGGTATGCATCGTTTGGGCTTAACGGTCGAGCAAACCAAGCGTTGTATTGAGTTATTAGACGGCGCAAATATTCAGTTAGAAATGCTAATGACTCACTTTTCGAGCGCAGATGATCGTCGAAGCCGCTCATTGCAAGAGCAGGCGGATGCGTTTGACCGTTTAGTGAACGAATTAAAGCTTGATGATCTTCCAGTATCAATGTGCAACTCCGCTGCCTTGATGTTGCATGAGCGTTATCATGGGGCAGCAGTAAGGCCAGGCATTGCCCTATATGGAGCTAACCCCGCGCCTGTAATCAAGCCTTTGTCAGAAAAGCTCTCGCCCGTCATGACCTTGCAGACTGAAGTGATCGCTGTTCGAGATATCGACGTTGGTGAGACCGTAGGGTATGGCGATACGTGGACTGCATTGCGTCCGAGTAAGATTGCGACATTAGCCATAGGCTATGGTGATGGTTATCCGCGACATGCTCCAACAGGAACGCCAGTATTGATCAATCAACAGAGAGCACCTTTAGTAGGGCGCGTGTCGATGGACATGGTTACTGTTGACGTGACTGACATTGTGAGCGTTGATGTCTGTGCAAAGGTTGAGCTCTGGGGCCAGAATCTGCCAATTGAAGAGGTTGCAGAACATGTCGGAACGATCTCTTATGAACTTTGTACGAGTTTAACCTCACGCGTTCCGAGACGCTTAGTTTGAATGTCCCTTAAACAACAGAAAAAGCCCCAATAGCTGGGGCTTTTTTGTTTCAGAACGAGATACCTTATTTTTAGAAATCTTCCCAGTCGTCTTGACCAGAGAATGAGGCTGCGCTACCGCCGCTACTGTTATTTGAGCGAGGAGACTCATAAGTCATGACGGGTACAGGAGAAGGGCTCGGAGCTGGCGCAGCTGTTACAGTGGGCATTGCGCTCATTGCCATTCCACCTTGTAGGTTGAAGAACGAAATCATACTGGCCATGTTGTTAGACTCTTCTGACATGCTGCGACTTGCAGCTGAGGTCTCTTCAACTAACGCCGCATTTTGCTGCGTCATTTCATCCATTTGTGTAATAGCTTGGTTGATCTGACTAATACCGGCATTTTGTTCGATTGCAGCATTGTTCACATCGTTGATCATTGTCGCTACTTTATCGACGGCGCATACTATCTCTGCCAAGGTTTCACCACTTTGATTAACGAGTGTAGAGCCAGATTCAACTTTACTTACGCTGTCGCGAATAAGATCTTTGATCTCTTTTGCAGCCGCCGCGGAGCGCTGTGAAAGTGTTCGAACTTCGCCAGCAACTACCGCAAAGCCTCGACCTTGTTCACCTGCACGTGCCGCCTCAACAGCCGCGTTGAGTGCCAAAAGGTTAGTCTGGAAGGCGATCTCATCAATCACTCCAATAATGTCGTTAATCTTATTGCTCGACTCTAAAATCTCACTCATCGCATTCACTGCATCGTCAACAACCGCGCCACCTGATTGCGCTTTGGATTTTGCTTCTGCTGCTAAGGTGTTTGCTTCGGATGCGTTTTCGCTAGATTGCTTCACCGTAGAGGTCATTTCTTCCATGCTTGATGCGGTTTCTTCCAATGAACTTGCTTGCGACTCTGTGCGTCGGCTCAAATCATCAGAGCCTTGCGCAACTTCGCTTGCCAAGCTTCTTACTGCTCCAGCGGCATTTTGAATTTTAATAAGCACTTCGTTTAGCTTGTTCACAGTGTTGTTTGCGTTGGTCTTAATATTATCGAACTCACCACGATAATCGTTGCTGATTGTGTTGGTGAGATCGCCCTCAGACATATGTTCAAACATTTGTCCCATGTCATGCACGAACGATGAAGTTTTATCGAGCAGGGTGTTTAGACCTTCACTTAACTGTTTAAAGAAGCCATCTTTGTCGCTTAGGTTAATTCGCTCACTAAGATCCCCGTCATTTGCGGCAGCAATGATGTTGTCCATTTCTTCTTGAATACGAACCTCTGCGGTTTTGTCATCCCACTCGACAACAGTACCTATACGATTGCCGTCCTCATCATGAACAGGATTTACGATCAGGCTCATATGCCGACCACCCACGACGATTTTGGTTCGGGTCGTTCCGGTCATACGTTCAAGCATCTGTACTTGATGTTGGGGATTTTTATGGAATTGGTCGATGCTGCCGCCCATCAATGTCTCAGGGTTAAAGTTAGGTAGGTCTTTACGAATGTCATCGGCCGCCGCACGCAGCGTGTCGATCACAGCGTCGTTTGCATAGACAATATTTCGGTCAGCATCTGCCATCATTACGTTAGCGGTCACGCTATCAAGGGCTGTTTTAATACGTGATGTTTCGGCGATCATGCGCTTGTCCTCTGCGGCGCGATCACGCAGTTTCTGGCGCATATCTTTCATCGCAGCAAGCAGGCTTGTTGTATCGCCTTCTTTAGTCTCGACTTCTTCATCGAGTTGTCCGTCTGCGATACGGCTTATAACAGCCGTTGCATACGAAGGTTCACCACCGATGGTTTGAGTAAGATTTCTGATAATAAAGAAGGCCGCAATGATGCCAAATAAGATAGCGATGGTAGAGCCGATATATATGATAGCGGTTGTCGCCGAGGCTGTGTCTGCTTGTTCTTGATTTCTAACAACGATCAGTTTCTTTTCTTCGCCGATAAAGTCAGCAATCACGTCGCGCATGGTATCCATGCTCTTTTTGCCGAGACCTTTGCCAATGTACGCGACGATATCAGCATTAGTCGCATTACCCGCATTAACGTCTTTGCGGATGTCCATAGATGGTTCTACATGTTCACGGATCCATGTGTACTTTAGGTTCACTAAATTTGAAATACGTGACACTTGTTGGGGATTATCCGATACGAGCTCTTTGGTCTCATCCGTAAGCTTGTCAAAGTGCTCGCGTCCTGAGTAGTAGGGTTCGAGAAATTCTTCCTGGCCGGTGATTAAATATCCTCGTAAGCCTGTTTCCATGTTGACGAGTTCTGCCATGATTTCATCGCCGTGTTCGATAACCTTATGGGTATGATTTACCCACTTTTGGCTGGTCAGTAAGTGCGATAGACTCTGACTAGCGATAACGGAGATGACAATAAATAGCGTAATCGGTATTGCAAAGCCGATACCGAGCTTTCCTTTTAAACTTAGCTTCTCGAACATATTCATATTGCTTGCCCGTATAATTGAACTTATCCCAAATCTCATGCCGTACCACGTGATTTACCCGGCTGAGAAAGTACTTTTACTTTGCACATATCAATGTGCTTCAAGTATGCTCTGCGTCACGCAGATTTCGTGATGTGCATGAGAATATAGTCGCAAATAACGGTTTCGCTTTGCCTGTTAAAACGAATATCGAAATAGTAATTCTGCTTTAAGAGCAAAACGTTATATTCTTTATTCCACCTTTAGATTTAGAAATATAAATAATGCGAGTCTTAATCTTTTTGATGTTTATTTGGTCTGCAAGTGCGCTTGCGGAAGAAACTTTTTATCTTGAGTTAGCAGCAAATGGCGTGATGCAATCTGTAGCTGACGATGACTTTACGCTAGCGAGCACAGAGCTAAGAGCCGGCTATTACATTGTTGATATGATCGCGATTGAAGCTTTTGCAGGAGTAGGTGTACTCGAAGATTCAGTCGGAGATGCGAATCAAAGTATGCCTTCGCTTTATGGCATCAATACTCGGTTTGAATCGCCGAGCAGAGATGGCACCAAGGCATTTATTGTTGTTGGATATTCATCGACAGACTTGGAGTTAAGCCGAAAAAGTTCCGGTCAGGTGTTGGCAGAAGATACCTTTGATGGCTTTTCATATGGAATTGGCTTAGAAGAAGCGTTGAGTAAAACCAACCCAATTTATTTAAATCTACGTTGGCAAAGACATTATTCAGCGGGAGATATTACGATTGATAGCTTAGGAGTGGCACTTCGTTATGCGTTCTAGTGCATTGTTCTGTTTCAGATCTATAAAATTACTGATTGGATTAGTTTTAATCCTCGTTATGAGTGCTTGTCGCAATGAAGATGGCGAACAAGCTTTTGTTGATGCTGTCGAGATCATTAATTTAGGTGTTCAAAGCATCGCAATTCAGGTTGACGGGCAGGGCACTATCCTCGAAGCGGGAACTGAATCTAGCCTTTCAGCCTTTGCGACTTTAGAAGATAGCTCATTGCTTGATGTCACTAATCGCGTTTCATGGTCTTCGAGTGATTCAAGCATTGTAACTGTGAATGGCTCTGGTCAGTTATCAGCCGGAACTAATTCAGGGTCAGCAGTGATTGCTGCTAATTGGGGAGATCTTAGCGCTTCCCAATCTATTTCGGTTTCGACGGCGTCTCTCATCAGTTTGTCGTACAGCAGTTTTACCTCTTCGTCTTCTCAGTGCGTTCCTGATCGTCAATTGATGGTTGATGGCGTATATGCCGATCGTACCAGTAATGTGACTGAACTTGCTTCGTGGGCAAGCAGCAATAGCAGTGTTGCGACAGTGAGCTCATCAGGTATTTTGGCAACCTTAGATGATGGAGCTAGCACCATTACTGCAAGCTATGGCGGCCAAAGTGTGAATGGGACGATTACGGTTGCGGCAGATATTAGCAACCTCGCGCTTTCGAGCACCCCAGCGGCTAACTTTTCTTTAGATACCTCCGCTACGCGAAGCTTCTCAGCAAGTGTGAACGAGCTAGGCATTGTTCGTGATGTGACTGACATTGCGAGTTATGAGTCGTCTGATACGAATGTTCTGACCTTTTCCAATAATGTTGTCAGTGCAGGAAGCCAAACAGGAACAAGTGATGTCACTGTGCGCTGTGGTGATCTCGCAACGAGCCCAATTACAGTCACCGTAACCGTTCCTGCGACAGCGGATGACATCGAAATTCGCTATAACAATACCGATACCAGTCCAGCTGGTCCGTTTGACGTGCGTGATAGCCCGATACAGCTGTCGGCCATTCTAGTCTTTAGTGATGGTTCTACTTTAGATGTCACAGATGATGCCGATCTTGACTGGTCTGTTAACTCGACCGTTTCAGGTACGGGAGCCACTGTAGACAACGGAAACAGCAAAGGCGAAGTAGTATTTAATGCTGTTGGTCGTACGCGTATAGGTATCGTATTTGATAGCGATGACTACCCATATTTTGAAGATACTATTGATGTATTAGTCGAATAAGATTAAAGTCGCGCCTCCTTAAAAACCTGAATAGAAAATAATCGTTCAGGTTTTTTTTGTATCTAAAATTATTAATTGACCAAACGGTCAGCTTGGAACAGGTATGCAAACCCTTAAACAAACTCTATCAGTTATGATGCTGATGCTAATTGCTACGAGCGCTGCGGCAGCAGGCGGTGGTGAAGTTCAGATGCTCGATCTAACCGCAACATGGTTAGGTGGCATATCAATCGCTATTTTCGTATTTGCATACATGCTTGTCATCGGTGAAGAGTACCTGCATTTACGTAAGTCAAAACCTGTGATGGTGGCTGCAGGTATCATTTGGATTCTTGTCGCAATTTCTTACAACATGGCGGGCGACACGACGAGTGCGCATGTGATGATTCAGCATAATATCCTTGAATATGCTGAGCTATTGCTGTTTTTGCTTGCCGCAATGACATATGTAAACACCATGCAAGAGCGTAACGTATTTGCTGCGTTGCGTTCATATTTGGTTTCTAAAGGGTTCTCTCTTAAAGCGATTTTTTGGATAACCGGTGCTTTGGCATTTGTGATCTCTCCGATTGCAGACAACTTAACAACGGCACTTGTCATGGCTGCTGTTGTGATGGCTGTGGGCGGTTCGAATGCAAAGTTTATCGGTATGGGCTGTATTAACATTGTTGTTGCCGCAAATGCTGGTGGTGCGTTTAGCCCGTTTGGTGACATCACTACACTCATGGTATGGCAAAAAGGTTTAGTTGAATTCACTGAGTTTTTTGCACTATTGGTACCATCCATTGTGAATTGGCTTGTGCCAGCATTGTTGATGTCACTGTTCTTGCCAAAAGGACAGCCAGAGGGTGTTGATGAAGCCGTGACCGTGAAGAAGGGCGGTATCGTGGTTATCTTCTTGTTCTTGGGAACTATCGCCATGGCCGTGTCTTTCCACAGTGTTCTTCACTTGCCTTCGATGGTAGGCATGATGACCGGCTTGGGTGTTCTGAAAATCTACGGCTACTACCTCAAAATCACGGGCGAGAATACCTTGCGCACCATTGAGCAACACGCTGGTATCAGCGAAACAGAGCCGGGAACCTTTGATATTTTCGATCAATTACAGCGCGCAGAGTGGGATACATTGATGTTCTTCTATGGCGTGGTGTTATGCGTTGGTGGCCTAAGTGCGTTTGGCTACCTCAACTTGGCGTCTATTTTTATGTACGAGCAAATGGGCGCGAGCTGGGCCAATATTTTGGTCGGTGTGTTGTCGGCGATTGTCGATAATATTCCTGTCATGTTTGCCGTGTTAACTATGCTTCCTGATATGTCAGTGAATCAATGGTTATTGGTGACATTAACCGCTGGAGTAGGTGGTTCGATGCTTTCGATTGGTTCTGCGGCGGGTGTTGCCTTGATGGGACAAGCTCGCGGTTACTACACGTTCTTTAGCCATTTGAAATGGACATGGGCAATCGCTTTAGGCTATGTCGCATCTATTGCTGTGCATTTTTGGATTTCGGATATGCCTTTTTGAGCAAGCTCAACGCGTTCAAAAATAATTGATTGAAAAAGGCGCCTTACTTTTACAGGGCGCCTTTTTTGGTTTTTAATGAAAGAATATGTTCACTTCAACATGCGTAGGAAGGGAGTACTTTGAGCGAAACGTTTGAGGATATGCCGCTATATCCGAAGGAACTTAGCTGGCTAGCGTTCAATGAGCGGGTTTTACAAGAGGCAGCTAATGCGGCTGTGCCAGAACTTCAACGCTTACGGTACTTAGGTATTTTTTCAAATAACATGGATGAGTTTTTTAGGGTCCGTGTTGCCGATGTCAGCCGACTCGCTGCGTTCTCCAAGGGTGGGGAAGATAAACAGTTCTATCGCGATCGCTTAACAGATATTCAAACCAGAACACGAGAGCTGCAGCAGCAATTTGAAGTGACTTACAAAAGTGTTCTTAAAGCGCTTAATCGACGTCACATCTACATTATTACCTACGAGCAGTTCAACAAGAAGCAGGGCAAAGAAGCACGCCGTATTTTCTTCGAGCAAGTGTTGCCTGAGTTAGATCCTGTCATTCTTAAAAAAGACCTGCCTTTCCCTAAAATTGAAGACGGGATGCTCTACCTAATCGTTAAGACTGTCGATCAGGAAGATACGGTTAGATATGGTGTGGTAGAAGTACCGAGTGATCGCCTTTCACGCTTTGTTCAATTACCCCCTCAGCCTGGGCGCAAAACGAAAGTATTTGCAGTATTAGAGGATATTATTCTCTACAACCTACCTGATGTATTTCGTGGTGTTATTGATATCAAACACGCCGAGGCCTACGTTTTTAAACTGACTAGGGACGCTGAGCTTGAGTTAGACGAGACCATCAACCAGAGCCTGGTTGATCGCATGGCGAAATCAGTGAAAAAGCGCTCATCGGGTGAGCCAGAGCGGCTTGTTTACGAAGAGAGCATGCCAGAAGATATGCTGTCTTTACTGACTAAGCGCATTGGTCTGGGGCGTTACGACAGTCTGATGCCGGGCGGTCGTTATCATAACTCGAAGGACTTTATTGGGTTTCCGAGCGTTGGTCCAAATTATATTGATGCCAAGCCAATGGATACTGTTACCCATCCGGCTTTAGCTGATTTCAAAGGCAACTTGTTCGATTTGATTCGTCAAAAAGATGTCTTGCTTTACTACCCTTATCATTCGTTTGATACCGTAATTGATCTTCTGAAAACGGCCGCGATAGATCCGGCGGTTACAGAGATTAAGATATGTTTGTATCGTGCAGCAGAGCATTCGCGCATCGTTGACGCCTTATTGTCAGCAAGACGTAATTTGAAGAACGTAACGGTTGTTGTTGAGCTGCAGGCGCGTTTTGATGAGGCCAATAACATTGCGTGGGCAAATCAGCTAACAGATGGCGGCGTGAACGTAATATTTGGCGTGCCCGGCTTAAAGGTGCATACCAAGCTAATTGCCATAACACGTAAAGAAGATGGTAAACCGCGCATTTATACGCACATTGGCTCAGGAAACTTTAACGAGAAAACCGCCAAGATTTATACCGATTTTAGTTTACTGACACGCAATAAAGAGATCGGCAAAGACGTTGCCAATGTGTTTGATTTTATCAATTACACCTATCGCCGCCACGCCTATAAACACTTAATGGTGTCACCACTTACACAGCGTTCAGGCTTAGTGGGCTTGATCGAAAATGAAATCTCGAATGCCAAATTAGGCAAGCCAGCCGAGATCATTATTAAGTGTAATAACCTCACCGATAAGCAAATTATTGCGCAATTGTACGAAGCATCTAAAGTGGGCGTGTCTGTTCGTATTATTTGTCGAGGAATGACATCGATAGTGCCGGGAATTAAAAGTGTTTCCGAGAATATCGAAGCCATTAGTATTGTCGATAAATACTTAGAGCACCCGCGAGTCTATGTGTTCCATAACGATGGCGACCCTAAGTATTTTATTTCTTCTGCAGACATGATGAACCGAAACATCGATTATCGTGTCGAGGTCAGTGTTCCTGTTTGTGATGAAGATGCGAAGCAGCAGCTTCAGGACGTGTTAGATATTCAATGGTGCGACAATGTGAAAGCGCGTGTCTTGGATGCGAAGCAGAGCAATACTTATAGGCAGTTTAAAGTGAACGGCTTAGTTCGCTCTCAAGAAATGATTCATCAATACTTGAGTGATGGCGTCTTGCCGACTCGGATCAAACACGCACGCGAGCGATTACGCCGAGATCTTATTAAAAAGGCAAAGAAACGTGAGCGTAAGTTAGCCTAGGCTTTGCCACGCTTTTTGTGTTCTTACTTTTTGTGCGCTTTCAGCGAGCGATAGCAACGCGCTATCTCGTTTCCATGTTTTAGCAAAGCTAGGCAATTGATCTTCTAGAAGCTTGTCTTGTTGTTCAAATGTTCGTGTTAGCTGCTGTTTGATTCCCGATAATGTCAGGTGCGTTGAGGGTGCGCTTCGGTTGCTTTTCTGCATGAAAAGAATCGCGTGCGCGCTCGCAATATATTGCTCAGCAAGTTGTGTCTGCTCTAGCTCTAGAGCAATGGATAAACGTTGGCCGCATAATGCTGCCAAAATATGCAGATCTTCTTCCGTTCTAAATGGCTTTACGTACGCACTAAACCCATCGCCAACCAGAATATCCTCATGCTGGATACGTATTCCGGTTTGCTTGAGTTTTGCATGTGCCAGTTCGGGTACAAAAGGGAGGGGAGGTAGAGGCTCTAATCCGAGTCTGTTGTCTTCATTGTTTAATTTTACGAGTACGATATCGCCATTTGCGTCAGGACGTTGATCGACTGCGCTAACAAATATGGTCTTCGCATTAGTACCTCCTGAAGCAAAGCCCTTATAGCTATCGAGCATCAGCTGACCATTCTGTTCGTAGACCCAAGTTTGCATCTGGCGAGGCTTCTTCACACCTTTTTCGTTATGGCATAGAGCTGCGATGGCATCTCGATCTAGATCAAACATGTTTTCTAATGCAGATTGATAAGCCGAGGCAAAGGCAAAACTAACCTGACGAAAATGCGCACCGGCAACGAATGCTCTTACTAGAGAATCGTCGTACTTTGAAGTGAATGATTGGTGTTTCGCTAACCAATCTTGCATCGATGAGCACCCTATAACTGGAGAGTTAGCTGCGTTTTGGATCGACGATAGTAAAGATTCAATCATCATATTTGATTTTCTAGTTTTGATTTCGACCTTGGTGTCGCCAAAAGGTTTGCTGCGCTAGTCATTCAATTCAAATGCCTGCGAAAATCGCTGAGACCTTATCTTGAATTGAATGAACTGCTAGCGGGGTTAAACAGGTGTCTTTCGTTTGCTTCGATAGAATACAGAAACTATTGGAACACCTTGATTAAGCGATTGAGCTTATTTTGGAGCCATGCGTAATGCACAGTCAATACGGATTACTTCGCCATTCAAGAGCGGGTTTTCGACCATCTCTTTGACGATACGTGCATATTCCTTTGGATCACCCAAACGCTGGGGGAATGGCAGTGTTGCAGCCAAGCTTTCTTGCGCTGCTTCGGGTAAAGAAGCCAGCATTGGCGTCATAAATAATCCCGGAGCAATGGCTAGCACACGAATCCCGTAACGAGCGAGTTCCCTTGCAGCAGGTAGGGTCATTGAAACAATACCGCCTTTGGACGCTGAGTAAGCCGCTTGGCCAATTTGCCCCTCATATGCAGCTACGGATGCCGTTGAGATGATCACACCGCGCTCACCATCGTCGTTTGCATCTCGGGTTTGCATTTCATCTGCAGCAAGGCGAAGAATATTAAATGAGCCACTTAAGTTAACGGCGATCACTTTGTTAAAGAAATCCAAAGACTGTGGACCTTCTTTACCCAGAATTTTTGCCGGAACACCAATCCCTGCACAGTTCACTGCAATGCCGACTGGCCCATGTGCAGCTTTAGCTTGATCAAAACATGCTTGCGCACTTTCGGCGCTCGTTACGTCACAGTCAAATGCTAAACCACCAATTTCACTGGCGACTTGTTGCGCCTTTTCTGTTTGCACATCAAAGATACTGACCTTCGCGCCTAGCTCTGCTAACAACCTAGCCGCTGCTTCTCCAAGCCCTGAGGCTCCGCCAGTTACAATTGCAGGAACACCATTGATATTCATTCGTACATCATCCTCGTTACTATTATTTTTGTCTTACAGTCTTTGTTTTAAAGAACTGATTATTTACGAAAGACCTTTACGTAAACGTAAATCTAGTGGATGAGCATGATATGAGTAAAGTCGGGGGGAGGCAACCAAAGCCAGCATTTGGCTTTGGTTGAAGGCTTAAGAATCTAGCTTAATGCGCCGCTGCAAGCAGAGCATCGCAGGCTTTGGCAGGATCACCGCTTTTGTTGTATTCCTCTACCCATGCAGGATAGTTGTGTACGACTGGGATTTTCTCTGGGTGAAAGCCTGGTTTAAGGTAAGCAAATAAAGGCTTTGTAAATGAAGAAAATACGCCTTTACGTCCATACATCCAAGGCAAGTTCTTAATAAACATTTTGCGACGCTCCCATTTTGAGAAGCCATCAGCCTTAAGCAGTTTGTCCCCATTAGTGAACATGATTCGCATGGTTTCATAGGTTCCGTATATAACCGCCCACACACGCATGAAATAACCAACTTTGGCAACTTTCTGCATCACATCAAATGCTACGGAACGATGCTCCATTTCTTCAATCGCATGCCATGCAAACATCGTCTTCATTCGATGATCGAAGCCTTCTGACACGTATTTTTTACTGAAGAATGCTTCTGCCATGAGCGCAGTAAAATGCTCAAAAGCTGCGGTAAGCGCGACATTGTATTCGGGTGAATATTCATTGAGATATTTGTCGATGATCTCTTTGTGCTCAGACAAAATCTCATCGATTGGCATACCTTGTTTTTTGAGCAAATTATTGAACTTAGTATGTGCGATGCCATGCTGTGCTTCTTGGCGTGTAAAGGCTTTCACATCTTCGAGTTGTTTCGGGTCTTCAATTTGGTCTCTAAATGCGCGCACGGCAGTAATAAAGTAACGCTCTCCATCAGGGAAGGTTACCTGCATTGCATCCATCAAGCGTGTGCGGAAAGGATTACCATCTAACCAGTATTTGGGAATGGTTTCGTCCAAGCCAAAATCTAACTTCTCTCGCACATCCATATCAGGTTGAAAATGCTTTCCATCATTTAGCGGCGCGTAGTTTGAGTCTGTTCTGTACATACTAGTTCTTCCTTAAAACCTACTGATTAGTTGATAGTCTTCAGGATCAAAAAGATCTTTCATCTCGTTATGCAGATATTTATTTCTCCAGCGCAAAGGTATAGCCCAAGAGAGCAAGGCAACGGGTTTAGATTGATGCCCACATACAATGCGTTGTTTGCCAGTTTGAATCGCTTTAATGACTTCGCGCACAACAGCCACTGGAGGCGTTTTTAGATACTTAGCGGTAAATTCTTCGCCACCGTCGGTATTCATTGCGATGTTTGTTTTTATTCCGCCTGGGTGAAGCAAATGCACAGAAATAGGGGAGTCTTCTAACTCAACCATCAGCGATTCTGTGAAGCCTCTTACAGCAAATTTCGAGGCGCAGTAATCAGAGGCGTTTGGCGTTCCCACGAGGCCAAAGATGCTCGACACGTTAATAATAGCGCCTTCATTATTTTGTATTAGATGTGGCAAGAACGCTTGAGTACCGTAGACAACGCCAAAAAAATTCACGTTCAGCGTTTGCCTGTATTGTTCGGCATCCATATTCCAAACTGGCTTGCCACCACCACCAATGCCTGCGTTATTGATAACCACGTGTGCAGGGCCTAGTTCGTCTTTGACGCGACGCGCAAACTGATCAACGATTTCTTTATTGCTTATATCGAACGCCTGACTACATATGCCTTTGTGGGGCAAGGATTCGAGTTGCTTCACGGTTTCTTTTAATCCTGATTCGTCGTAGTCGGTAATCGCGATCCGTGCATTTAGCTTTGCAAATTCCAAGGCATAGGCGCGCCCCATTCCAGAACCGGCTCCGGTGATGACGATGGTTTTATCTTTAAAGTTCTTCATGCGGCACTCGTTTGTTTAGTTTTATTGTGTTGCTGAGTTGAGTTCATCGTTTTGTTTTTAATCGATGACACATCTACATTAATCGAAGGTGGATAGAGCTTCAGATTCTCGTCTGTCACTGGGCCATGCCGAAGATTTTTGAGATCTACTTTATAGTCCATCGACATGTACCAAGGCGCCTTGAACCCTTGGCGAGGGAGATCTTTTAGTACTCGCTGTACATAACCTGCACCAAAATCTAAGAGGGGGCGTGTTGGCATAGTCGGGCTAGGCAGTTCAGGACATGCTGCGGCCTGATTTTTGTCACTCATGTGTTTTATCAGTCGACAGTAATGCTCGCATAGCAAGCCTACTTTTAAGGTCCAAGATGAGTTGGTGTAACCAATGGCAAAGGCAAAATTAGGTATGCCGCTCAACATCATGCCTTTGTATGCAACGGTATCGGATAAATCGACGGTCTTGTTATCGACGTTTAGCTTAATCCCGCCAAATAGTTGCACGTTTAAACCCGTAGCTGTCACGACAATATCTGTTTTGAGTGTTTCGCCTGATGCTAGCTCTATACCTTCCTCGTTAAAGCACTTAATGGTGTCGGTTTTAACTGAAGCTTTGCCTTCACTGATTGCATTAAATAAGTCTCCGTCAGGCACCGCACATAAGCGTTGATCCCAAGGGTTATATGGAGGATTAAAATGTTGGTCGACAGGGTAGTTCTTTGGCAGCAGGCTCTTATTGCTATGATGAATAATCTTACGTGCGAACTTAGGAAAACGTTGGCACAAACGCCAAATCAGACGCGAAATATTAATGTTTTTATTTCGCGTTAGTTTATACGCAAGGCGTTTAGGGAGCAGTGCGCGAAGTACGTTAGCAATCGGGTCGCTTTGCGGCATGCTCATCACATAAGTCGGCGTGCGCTGAAGCATAGTGATATGTTTTGTCTTATCCGCCATCGCAGGTAACAGCGTCACGGCTGTTGCACCACTGCCAATTATCACCACATTTTTACCTTGGTAATCGAGATCTTCCGGCCAATGTTGAGGGTGAATCACTTGCCCCTTAAAGTTTTCTATTTCCGGAAATTCTGGCGTATAGCCTTTATCGTAGTTGTAGTATCCAGCGGCGCTAAACAACCAGTTACAGGTAACTTCTTCGATGGTTTTGACGTGGCCGTTGCTATGTTCTATTTGCACAGTCCAGCACTGTTCTTGTGAGCTCCAATTGGCGCTTAATACTTTTCGACCGTAGCGAATATGTTGGTCGATTTTATTTTCGGATGCCGTTTCACGAATGTATTTGAGAATATCCTGACCATCAGCAATGACTTTTTTATCTTCCCAAGGTTTGAACTCATATCCAAAGGTGAATAAATCAGAATCAGAACGAATGCCTGGATACTTAAACAAGTCCCATGTGCCGCCAGACCGTTGGCGCGATTCAAGAATTAGATAGCTTTTATCTGGACAGTCTCTTTGCATGTAATACGCAAGACCAATCCCTGAAAGACCAGCACCAACAATGAGTGTGTGAACGTGTTTTGCAGTCGCCATAATACTTACCATCTTTTATGCGAGTTAGCTTTTTCGTTACTGTGGTGCTCATTCTATGAACAGAAAAATGATTGGTCGATATGCAAAATAACTCAATATGATTATTATATGGTGCATATTGCACTTTAATGCTGTGAAGAATTGAGGGTTTTGTATTGGCTGAAAAAATAGAAATAGCTGCGAGCACTGAAGAAAAAGAGCGTATTTATCAGTTGTTACGCCTTGGGGCCGAGAAAGCCTTGGTGATGATTAGCAAAGACGAAATCATTGAGCAGATGGAGCAGGCCGGTATGTATGGGGCGGGCGAACATTCTGACCTGGATGACCCAGTTTTAATTGCTGCAACGCGCCGTTCAATTCGCTCAAGCCTTATTCACTGGTTGAACTCCACTATAGAAAACCCCGAGCAAAAAGTAGCGCCCTTTGTTTCCGATAATATTGTGCAAAATGCCTTGGCCATTATTGAAAGAGGTGTGCCAGAACTCATGTTAGCGCTTGATAGAGCAGGACAAAACGTAGCATGGCAATACTGGATGAATGTCGCGTTTGAGATTGCTCAAAACCCGCGTGAATTGAAGTTGCTATTGGATGTGTCATTCAGGTCTATCTCAAGTTATATCGATACAAGTCGCGATTTATTGCAAAGCATATTGAAAGAATATTCTGACGATGAACAAAGTGCTTATCTGGCTAAAAAGCGTGATCTGGTAGTGACCATTCTAGAGGGGCATGGCGTACAAGTTGATAAAGCGATCAGGCAGCTAGATTACCCAATGACTCAGGCGCAACATGCGGCTGTTGTTTGGAGTGATGAGGCTAATCTTGAACTCAATGCACTTGAAAAGGCAGCAGAATATTTCGTTAAGTGTTTTCGAGATGTCGACTCCTTGTCTGTCATTGTCTCAGCAGAAGTGATGTGGATATGGGTGGGTTCTTCGGAACCGATCGATACCTATCGACTGCGTTCTTACTTCGCTAAATTAGAAACCATTAAGCTCTCTTATGCATCAGCTGGAAAAGGCTTAGAAGGCTTTCGCAAAGCGCACATGGATGCCTTGGCGGCACAGAGAATTTTGGGACGCTTCCGGTCGGGGGCAAGTATTGTGTCTTATGAACAACTGCGTCTGGCAGAGATGTTATCGCGAGATCTCGACGCAACGAATAACTTCATTCGTTATATCTTGGGCGATTTAGCACGCTCTCCGAAAGAGTTAAGACAGTCGTTGTTGGCGTATATCGGTGCTAGCTGTAACGCGAGCAAAGCGGCTGATCAATTGCATACTCATCGTAATACCTTGCTGCGCAGGCTCACCAAAGCACGAGAGTTACTGCCGCGGCCTTTGGAAGAAAACTTAATACAAGTTGGAGCGGCGCTGGAACTTTCGAGTTGGCTATCTTGATGAAAGAGTAGTATTGCCAATACCTTTAGAGATATGAGAGTGTTCATAGACAATTGCGGTAGTTTGTTTTTTAGAGGGTAACATCAAGCTAATTCTTCTTTTCCTGTCGGCGCTGGCCGACGGCAGGCCAGGGTCTTTGTTTGGCCAAAGACCCCAATACCTCAAAGGCGACCCAGATCGCTTGCGCGCTCGACGGGATTTAAGTTTCGTTCCAATCCGTCATTGCCGCGCAGGCGGCACAAAAGCGCTTTAGCGCGTTGAACGACAAAAAGTCGGCCCGAAGGGTAAGCGAAGCGCATCATCTATTGTTTAAAGTGCAATGCATGGAGTTAGACAATTGCGCACATCAAGTTGGGAGAAATATCAGGCTTTATCTAGACAGGTTTATTGAGCAAGCAGACATGAATGCCGCTATATGGCTCACCCGTAGCCAGTATGCCCCATGCAGTTCTGGCGAGTGCGATGCAGCAAAGAAGGCTTTTGTGTTTACTTCTGACGCTTAGCGCCGCAACGATAAGTGGCATCGCCTCGGCAAAAGTAGAACGTCGAACCCAACCGTACTTTTTCTTCACAATCAACTTCAGACCAGTGTATGAGTTCACCAAAGCGGTAATCATCATCATAAATGCCGTCGTAGCCTTCAGCTTTACAGATTTCCTTCGCTTTGGTCGCCATTGATAGTTCTACCTGGTTTCTAGCTCCTTCTAGGCTGCCGGATTCGTACCCAAATAAGCCCAACGGCGAATTATTAATATCAGTATCGGTCCAGCTTAGGGGTCGTTGCAGAGTATAGATGTAGCACCACTTGTTTTTAGGAATGCCGGCGGCAGGTATTCGTACGCCATGCTCGTCCTCAGGCATACATTGTGGCTTGTTGGGCTTTTGTGGCTTGGAAGTGGTGGCAGAGGAAGACTGGGTCTCGCTAGCCACTTGTTGTTGTGATGGGCTATTATTGGTGCCATGCCCACCTTGATAGCTTTGACTATTGGTCTGGCTATCTTGAGCGCTTGAGCGGTTTTGGGAATCAATCTTTTGCCACTGGTTGTTAATCTTCACGTAAGTTGTGCCAGCTACCGATTTCTTCGTTGGCTGCTGGTGGGCGGTATTAGCACGATTCGATGAGCTGCTTACGCCCGTACTTGGTGCATTGTATTTGATTGCGGCAGTTTTAGCAGAAGAAGGATTGTTGCTCTGCTCTTGGATAGCTTGATGCTGTTTATACTCTGCTTGCTCGCGCTTCTTCATTTCGGCAATACGGTTAATCTGTTCACGGCTTTCTGCGAAGATTTCGTCGGTGGTTTTACTGCCATGGTATTTTGATCGTAGATTAGTGAGGTTATCGGTGCTACCGCTGATGATGTCTTTGGAATAGGCGGTAAGGAATTCAGCTTTTGCATTGCCGCTAAGGCTTGAGCTATCGGCCATTGCAACACCAGCTCCTAGCGCTGCAACCATGCCCCAGTTGATATCCCAAGCGGATTCTTTTTCGCGCTCGCGTTCACGAAGCTTGAGCTCTGCTAGGTAATTGAGGTCATCCTGATATTGCTGCTGGAAGGAGGTTAAGATATCGCCATCCTTCACCTCTACTAGTTTAATCTTGGTGCCGATTCGATAATTTTCATGGGCGTAGACGCCATATTCGCTCTGACCTTTGTAGCGAATTTCACCAATGAACACTAGGTTTCCCAGCAAATGGACCTGATAAAAACGATTGTCGAGGTAGGACACGCCTGTCGTATCAGGGTGTTTGCGGAATATATATCGGTTTGAATTATAGTTACCCTCGGGCCCGCCCATGGAAGGCAAAAATATAAAGGTGCCTTCGAACTCTGCGCCATTTTTATGATGGTAAATACCTTTACTTGGATAATTGACATCCAGATCACGGAAAGGGTATTTAATTCGTGTTAACTGACCGATGAAATAATCACGGTCATGTTCATACCCGAAAACTAACAACCCCTCACTTGGGACGTCTCTATCGTAATAGGTTTTAACAGTTTTTCCGTCGAAGGAAACTTGATAGTAGCCATCAACCACAGCGCCATCTTTCCAACGGCCTTCGATCTCTAATTGGTCAGGAGCGCGCATCTTACCATAACCGTTTTCACAGTCGCCCTCGACACATACAGCGATCCCTCTTTCGTTTGGCAGCACCGTATAGGGCTGTCCGTGTTCATTGACGCTGGGCATCGAGGCACAGGAGAGCAATGTGACAGATAGCACCACAGAGGCAAGATTCTTCATGATTCTTTGTCCAAAATAATACAGCCGCGTGATCGCGGCTGAAGGCAGATTAAAACTTAGAAGGTTTCGCAGCTTTCTGAAATGACTTTTACACCTTGGTCATAACAGGTTTCTGCACCCATAATAGAGGCCAGGGACTTGGTGCGGTATTCCTGTAAACCGTGCCGTTTGAAGTCTTTTATGCGGGTAATGCTTTGAATGCGATTACCTTTGTAAATAACGTGTTTAATACGGCCGTCTGGGAAATAGGTGGTTTCGACGGTATCGATAATACCCGGCATATCTTGAGATTCGCTGATGAGGTAAGTGCTATAGGCCTTGTTGCTGTCCCCATTTGGCGAGCCTGTACTCATAACCATATACTCCCATTTAGGGTCGTTCATGTACTCGACATCCATGATAGTCTTGGTGAGAGAGATGGAGTAGTCGTCAGCTAGGTCCATCACCATGGTAGATTGATTATCTACTTTAGAGCTTGACTCGGTTTTGGTGCCGTTGCCAAGGTCGATTTCCATAGTAGTGGCCAAGCTAGAGGTTTTTTTGACTACTCGAGTCGATGGACTATCGCAGTCATCACCCGCAGGGGCGTAGGTGAGGGTATGGTCATCGCTAAGGTACTTTGTGTAATCCAAGCCTTCGGCAGCGTTTGACGTGTCATCACTTTCCATTTGCGCTAATAATGAACCTGACTCTTCTTTTTTCTCTGTGTTTTTTACTTCAGATGCAGCCAGTCTCTTTTGTATTGCTTCCTGAAACTCAGCGTAAGAGTTGTAGGTCTCTCGCGTATCGTCACATAATTGCCAACCAGTTAGGTTATAGAAATCAAGGTTTCTAGTGACGTAGACGTTGTGGTACTCATCGAAGATTTGAGCTAGCTGTACATACTTAGGGTCACTTAGGTTGGCGTGTTGGCCGACTGATGCCCCGGACTCCATGATAATTTGCTGATTAACTTGGTCCATCTGATAGTTGACCATTGCCTGCATACATCCGGTAGTACTTAGTACTGTGCCAGCGAGCAGTGAACCGTGGATTAGTTTCATAACTTCCCTTAACAAATTGAGTTTCTAAATTTTAGATGGTATCAAAGTTAGCGTGTTGATTTGCACCCAAAACTGGCCCATCAACCCCCTAACCCCCTATATTTGCATCGAATTTTGACCCACGTGCAAACCTATTCCTGCTTCCATTGAGCAGGAGATTTAGGAGTGATAAACGTGGCACTAATAAGTGTAATTCGACAGCGACACTCCCGTGAAGGCTTACCCTTCCGAGAGATCTCTCGCCGAATCGGAGTTTCGCGCAGTACTGTGCGTAAATACATCAACAACGAAGAACTTGATCCCAAGTATCCAGCCCGTAAAAGTCCAAGTAAGTTAGATGATTACGAACGTACGTTGAGGAGCTGGCTGTTTCGCAAGCGGAACGCTACCACAAACAACGTAAATCCGTGAAGCAGTCATATCATGACTTGGCAAATGAAAAGTGGCAAGCAAGAAGTACAAGGCAGGCCCAGATCAAAACGCACGCGTCTTCGCTTAGGTTTTGCCGGCGATGATTTTAGTTACGCGATATCTCTCTTCTTACCGACACGATCTCGCTCCGCATTTGCTCTCGATCCCGAAATCAAAAAAGAATGCATATGGGCGGGAGAACGCTACTACCCTGCTCGCGTGCTGATCGATCGTGATGGGCCGATATTGAAATCTAGATCGGGACGGTCTTGGGATACTCTTAGTACACATATTCCACACTACGAAACGAGTTTTTCGCACAGCTCAGACCCGCAACGCGCTCCCGAAATCATCCAACTTCGCGATAAAATTGATCACTGGCACTTCTATGACCACTTTCGAACTGACAGTGCTGTGCCAGGACGGCAATCTCACCTTGGAAGCCGCACAACCATCTTATCTGACGATGGGCATTACCTTGCTGCTGCCCTCCAAACGGTTATAGAAATCGGCAACGAACAAGCCTTATATGAAACCATTGAAGATGCATTTTACAGTACGCGCTTAGACAATAGCGGATGTTGGGCTATCACCTACTTTGAAGTGGTTAGATGCCTTATTGTACTAGCGCAGCAGACCTTCGATATCTTATCTTTAGTTTTGCGAACAACAAATTGTTTGATCTGCTCATCGGTTAATAAACAATCCTATCGTAAGATATTATATTGAGGTCGAACTTTCAGTAGATCTAACGTATTTAACTCCCGAAGTAATGACCAATACCCAGATTTAACGGAAAGTATGAGTAAGTGATTATTACTAAGGGAACTGTTTTGGATGGCTTGAGCATATACATATTGGTTTGATGTTGATTTTAGGAATAGCGCCCCTCCTGACTATCTCAAGAAGTATGATTTATTGATTTACGTCTCTGTATTACCCTAAGCCTGTAGGCGTGTCCCCCGGTAAGCATGGTAGTTGGCATGGCCATCATATTGTTATGAAAGGCGTTAAGGTTAATGACTCTCGTTATGTATACTCCCAAGGCTCCATTGATATACTCGAGTCGTTTGATATTGATTGGTATGCAGGCCCAGAGAATCTCTCTTGGGCGCCGCATAACTGGGAAGGGTTGCATACAACTGAAGAGCAGAAGGCGATTTTTGAAGCCTTGAGTGAGGCAAAGCAAATGGGTGACCAATATGGCCAAGAGTTGGGAAAGAACCATGCCATTAAAATCTTGAACCAGGCTAGAGACTTATATAGTAAAGGCGAGCTGTTTCAAAATAGAGATCAGGAAGATTAGTGTAATGAAAGAATTAGCCAGGAAAATGTACTTCTTGATTTACAGCGACGATATAGAGGGTTTAAAGGCTGAGTTAGAGAAGGAGCCCGAATTACTATTTGGGACGCATCAGTCCGAAACCTGGTTAAATCTAGCTGCACACTATGGCCGCGTGGATATGATTCACCTTTTAACCGATATGGGATTGGAGGCAGATGGGGATAATGGAAAGATCTCTGTACTCACATCAGCGTTACGCGGAGAAGCCAAATCTATGGAGGCGTTCGAATTACTTTTAACACTTGGAGCCAAAGTTGATGGAGTGAGATCCCGCGATTACCCGATTGCTACAGCTATTTCTTACGATAACTTTGAAGCGTTTACCATTCTCTTAGATCGAGGAGCGAGGACGGATATTCATTGGGGGCACTTTAACTACAACCCCATGACCTATGCACAATCCTTTGGTGAAGAACGGCAGCGCTTTGTTGATGAGCTAGTACGGCGTGGCGTGCCAGTGGAACTGCCACAAGAACCCCAAGAAAACGTGCAAGAGGCTAGTGTAAGCAACTCAGAAGACGCAAAAGACTTTTATACGATTCTCAAGCAGTATTATGGCGAGTTTGAAGGAAGGCAAATAACACGCATTGTCGCTAAATCAAATATTGCCGTTCGTCATATTAAAGCGTATGACCAGTCCTGCCAGATCTTGGTGAGTGATGGGATGAGGCATGCTATTCGATCGGGCATTCCGTCCGAGATCATGTTGCTCTGGCCTTTTACCGATAAGCTTTCTCCAGATTCCATCAAAGACAGTACTGCCGCATGGCCTTTCAATTTTTTACTGAACCTAGCCGAGAATTTGGTGGAAATAGAAGGACTTGTTCACGGAGATTTTTTTACGATCGATCTAGGAGAACCTATCACTGAGGGCTCGAAACTCTCAGTGCTGCTTGTCTTGCGTGAACGCACGCATTTCGAAGAAAGTGGCGTTACAGGAAATCTGTATAAAATTATCCCAATCCATGCCGAAGAGTTTGCTTTCTATCAAGAGCACGGAGCGCAAGCTTTGTTTCAGGTATTCGAAAAAAATGATGTGCCAATGACGATTGACCTAGCGAGAAAGAGCGTTGTGTAGTCCTTATAAAGGTACTGGATCGACTGCCTGTTTGCGGGAAATGGTTAGTGCGTAAAAGTACAGAGATGTCGTTATGACAAGCAACAATAACAATGAGTAGTTATTTTATGAGTTTAGGTCGCGTAATCACTTTTTTGCTACTGTCTGGGGCTTCAGTACTTCAGGCGGATGTATATGACTTTGAAGAAATCTTGAATGCGGAATCGGAGTATCAAGCAGTACGCCAGGTTGAGATTATCAAAGAATTGTCAAGGATGGTGATTGCTGAAGGTGTGTATCTACGAGATAACTTTTTAAAAGAAGAATGGCAATCTCAAACGAACGCCGAGTTAACGCTGCATCCTACTTCCGTTGTTGGTGTTGACTCACTAAATGATACAGCTCACTTGTTACACAGCGTGTTCAGATTTACAGAAACACTCCGTGTTGATGCCGATATTATATCAAAAATCAGAGAGAAAAGGGGTTTCTCTACAGGCTGAACGGGGAAAGAAGAGGCCCTTTTCTTAGATATACAAGGTGGGCTAAGTAAGCATCCCGTGGTATTTGTACAAGCCGTTAGCAATGTTTTTCCTGACGGCGCAGCGCCCAACAAAGAGATTCAAAAAGCGATTCTTAATCTTTTTGATAACGAAGATTTTTATAGATTAGGATATGCCTTTTGGACTTTTTATTTAGATACGTATAGAGAATTTGAGGAAGCAAGTGATCCAGATTTGTTTTCTGTTAAACAATTGAGCTGGGCGTTTGATGAAGACGAATTTCTACAAGCTTATTTAGATCTACATCTCGAGAAATCTCCGTTTTTCCAACAAAAATTGAAATATGTAAGACGACGAACTCAATACAACAAAGGAGATCCTAATGCCATTTACTACCATCTCCCACGCATTATTTTTCATAAAAATGATATGAATGAGGTCTATGGGTGTGAAAAGTTGCCGAGAGATCGTCTGATGTATTTGTTGGATGGCTATGATGAGGAGTTTAAGAACAGTGTGTATCCCATATAAATGTTCGTATCATTTAGCGAAAGCTGGCGTTCGAGTTAAAAGTTCAGCCGCGCTAATTTTAAGCTTCGTTATTCTTAGGTTGTCGTTAATTGAGCAGCACAAGACCGCCTAAGGAGGAATTCAATTAAGTATGAATATCTTGATATTCTAGGTCCGCTATTTAAAGACGACCTGACGTAAGCTCAGACTGCAAACATACTGATGCGACTTCCGCTTTTGTCTAGCAAGTAGCATTCACAAGTAGAGATTTCTAAGCATTACAACTCGATCTTTTTGGTCAACATCTAAGCCGAAACCAATAGTTTCCAGTCATCTTATGTTCGGTTGAAAATGGCAATCTAAAGCGACCTCGTTCAATCACTCAGTGATTCAGGCAGACTTCTTGGCTAGGACTTTATTCGGCTAACCATTGAAGTACTTGCTCGTGTATTTCAGGACGGTATAACAAGTCAAAGTGATTCATGGCGTATGTAATCGATTGATTCTCTCTAGCAATGTTTAATGACATTTCCTGTTTCGTGTGCTCACCCAGAGCGCTCGAAACAGGTACTAGTCCGTCACCTAGCAGTTTGTCTTGGAGATCTCCTCGATCAAGGCCAATCGTGCTTGCAGCGGCATAACACTTTACGTCCCTCGGTAAGGGAATGATATGTTCTGGCCCTTGACGGCGTTTAAATCGATCAAAGCACTGCCAGTCCTCATCCACGATAATGCCATAACGCAAGTCAGTGATACCCGAACTTCGAGCCATCCCCAAGCGCGCCAATGCAGCCGAATAGGGAATGACACTCCAGAGTGTTTCGAGCCAATTGCTTTTGCGTTCTAGAGGCGCACCATGATGAGGTGTACCCAAGAAAACAACCTTACACATCTTCGAAATCCATTTACTTTGAGCACCGTAATGGCATGCACTGCGTGCCACAAGACCACCCATGCTATGCGTTACCAAACTAATTTCCTCAACATCTACAGGCCAATTTTCTAGCAGTTTCTCTAAACACTGCGCTAGCTCCCGACCGTTTTGCGATATGTGTTTGCCACTGTTGTAGCGCAAATATAACGGTGTATAGTTCAGATCACTTTCAAGGCCATCAGCATGACTCGCACCATCACGCTGCCACTGGGCATCACTCATGCAAAGACCGTGAATCAACACCACAATTTTGGAGCCAGGATTGGCGACTTGGTGAGTTATCTTCTCAGTTTCCAGAATCAGGCTCTGAGCTTTGTGCCGAAGCTGCATCGTAAAAGCGATAGGGTTACCGGTCTCCTCTAAATGGTCTCCTATTAGACCATTTAATGCGGCCGACAGATGACCAACCAGTGCAGACTGTTGGTGCTCGGAAGGGATTTTCACGATCGGCAATAGCGTCTTTACACCCGAGCGGAAAGTATTGTTAAAAGAACGAATCGTTCGATAGGTAAAACCCGTTATACCCTTCGTGTGTTTAGAGCGACTCTCGCTCCAGGGCATTTGGTGACGTGAGATATCTGCATGCATAGCTTCAACAATCTCGGTCACGGATGCGACTAGATCAAAAGCTAGCAAACTGCCGCCTTGTATTAATTGCACCGTCTCTTTAGACACAGACATCCTTTGCCTCCTCTATCCCTAACTTGATCGCTACTACCATCATATAGATAAAGCGTCTACCCAAGCTAATTAAAATCTAGAGTTAGGCCAATATAATTTGAAGCATGGATACTACCTCTATTTAACGTGCACTGTTAATCCTTAGTAGTAGTGACACTCATGTTGTCGTTCTCGCACCCAATCAGTAATGACTAGATAGGAAACACTAAAGCTTTACCGTACCTTCGGAATTAGAACGAAGGGACAATCCCCTTGAGTTCGAAGAACTCAGGGTCGCCTTTTGAGGAAGATGATTTGCGAAGCAAGAGAGGCTGGCATGTTCCACCATAAGACCTTTGGCGATGCAAAGGTCTTAAGGTGCCGTCGGCTGCGGCCGACAGGAAAAGACGAATGACGAACTGTCTAAAAAAGTAACTTAAACGAGCTGCGTTAAGCTGTCTTTGGAATAGTCTTCTAGTTCGTCTAAGCGTTCTTCACGCACTTTGATCACCCATTCAGGGTCTTGCAACAACGCACGACCAACCGCAACTAAATCGAATTCGCCGCTGTTGATGCGATCATTCAACTGAGTAATCGAACCTGCTTCTACACCTGCCTGCGCTGACATATTCATACCATGTTCTTCACCAACGAAGCTGGTATTTAAGCCAACACTACCGACTGTGATAACCGGCTTACCGGTTAACTCTTTGGTCCAACCTGCTAAGTTCATGTGGCCGTTTTCTGGCGCATCTTCGAATTCTTTTTCCCAGTAACGACGCGTGCTGCAATGGAATATATCCACGCCGGCTTCAACCAAAGGAGTTAGGAATGTTTTCAATTCTTCTGGTGAGTTAGCTAAACGCGCATCGTAGTCTTGCTGCTTCCACTGAGAAAAGCGGAAGATAATCGGGAAGTCTGCACCCACACGCGCACGAATCGCTTTCACAATTTCTACTGCGAATTTAGTGCGGGAAACGAGATCGCCGCCATAACTATCGTCACGCTGATTGGTACCTTGCCAGAAGAACTGATCAATCAGGTAGCCGTGAGCACCATGCACTTCCACTGCATCAAAACCGATGGCTTTGGCATCTGCTGCAGCCTGCGCAAATGCTTCAACGACTTCATCGATATCTTGCTGATTCATCGCTACGCCGTTTTCTCTGCCCGGCTTAAATAAGCCAGAAGGGCTGTGGCCAGGAACAGAAGTATCTGGCTCTATGCCTTCTTTACGAACTGAGCCGACATGCCATAGCTGCGGGGCAATTTTGCCGCCTTTTGCGTGTACTGCATCAACCACTTTTTTCCAGCCCGCTAAGGATTCTTCACCGTGCATAAAAGGTACGCGCGCATAACCATTAGCAGCCTTATGACCAACCGTGGTGCCTTCGGTAATAATCAATCCCACTTCGTTTTCTGCACGGCGAGCGTAATACGCTACGTTTAAATCATTCGGTACATTGCCCGGAGAAAAGGTACGTGTCATTGGCGCCATTACAATGCGGTTTTTTAGTGAAAGGGGGCCTAACTCAATCGGATCAAATAATGGGGAATTGCTCATAATACTCTCGTCGTTAGTTCTATTGCATAGGCTCTAATTATTGAGCGCTTAAGTACGAACCAGCGCAGCAAATTGCTGCATGGTTTGATGAAACATGTCTTTACCGTGCAAGCGAGCGTGATATAGCGCTCCCTTACAACTAAAAATAAATAAGCCAGCTAGGGCTCTGGCAGAGTCTTCAGCGGATGCGCAATCTGGGATATGGGTAGAACGGAACTCTCCAGCCTCTATGCCTTGCTTAATGACCTGCTCAACCCAGTTCAGCTCAATATCGCCAAGCTGCTTTAAACGCTCGCGAATGCTGTCGTCCAATACAGGTAAGTCATTATGAAAGGCACTGATCGGGCACATTAGGTGTTCATTGAGGGTGTGTTTTTGCGCGGCCTTGAAATAGCGCTCTAACTTATTCCAGTTACTTGAGCCTTTCGCCTCGAAATTATTCAGCCCTTCTTCTAGCCACTGCTGAGTCCAGTCACACAGGGCTAAACCCAGATTTACCTTTTTTGGAAAGTAGTGATGTACGCTGGCTTTCTTGATGTCGAACTCGCGGGCGATATCTAGAAAGCTAAAGCCGTTGTAGCCGCGGGCACGTAAAAGCTCAGCCGAATAGTCGATGATTTGTTGTCGGGTGTTGGTTGTCATGTGTTCATCCTACCTACCGGTAGGTAGGCAGGTCAAGCGGCATTATTTGCCCAACCAAACTCGATGCCAGCATGTGCACAGCGAGGCTGCTAAGCGCTATTTTTATCAATAGTATGATTTTGTCGTTGTCTGCCTTTATGCGCAGCTTAGTGCCCAAAAATGAGCCGGCTATCGCACAGACGATCATTACACTGATCAGCAATAAGCTATCACTCAAAAACGGGGTGATAGCCAAATACACTGGGATTTTTGCAAGATGACTGATCGTCATAAACATGGCGCTGGTGGAGATAATCTGATCGTTAGATTCTAATTCTTTAGTCAAAACGGATAAGGCTAGCGGGCCCGGCGCTCCAACGATTAGCCCTAAGCCGGTCTGGAGAAAGCCAATCAAATAATAACTTTCAAACTTCTTTATAAATGCGCCAAAGGTTTTGCTCCACAGGTTGAGAAGTAGATAGCAAGCAATCGCAACAGGCAAGAATTGCAGGGGAATATTAAATAGCGCGAGGCTAAATACGATCGTCCCTAGAACTGAGCCGATCAAAAATGCAGGAAAGAGGTGCCACTGAACATCAGACAGTGAAAAGAACATTCGTGAAGCATTACTCGCAATCTGGGTAATGCCATGAATCGGAATGATAATGCTTGGGCTAAGAAACAGCGGAAGAATCGCAATCAGTAGCATCCCCCCACCAAAGCCAATGACGCCTGCGATGATAGACGTGATTAATGTGATGAAACCGAGTGTAAGGATCATGCCCATTTTATAAGCCGTAAGCTGGTCGATAGTTATGAGATCTTTGCATGATGCCCTTTCGTTACGGTAACGAAGCCTCAAATTTTTGAACTAACATATTCATCTCTCTACCGTGATGATATGTCTGCCTTTCTTGTTCTGTTCGGTGAATGCGAATCGCTGTTTTGAAGAACGGTGCGTCATACACGAAGGTATGAAATTCACCGACTTCTCCGCAAGGGTCGACACACTCGGGTAATCCCTCAAGCAGGGAATTATCGTAGTCTGCGCCGCAGCAGTGTTCCTCAAGATGTTTTAGATTAATGCTTTGCAGCAAGGCTCGAATCGGTGTGTTGATGATTTGTCGAGCGATCTCTCGAGACAGATCTATCTGTTCTTCGATTAAGAGCGGAAATACACACTCAATAACTGTTTCTGAAAATAGTTTTTGTCGAAACTCGACAATGCCGTTGCAGTATAAATCGCCAAATGCGATAGCATCGAATGGAACGGTCCAGTTCGCTAAGCCCTCTAATAGTGTGTTTTTGTATACTTCGTTCGATACTTGGTCGGCCATCTTGATTTCGAGTAGGGGGAGCTCCATTGCTTGGGCTTGAAGACGCACATACTCGATGGGAGTAGCTTGAATTGGCACAAGCGATTTGCTTTCAGAGTACGTCGTAACTAAACCAACAACTTCATATTCAGTTGACTCAATCATTCGTTGCATTGTAAGTGCTGAATCCTTTCCAGAACTCCAGCTAATAATTACTCGCTTCAAGTGCCGTGCCTTAGTTGGCGGTGATATCGATTCCGTAATTCTAAAAAATAGCCATCCCAATAGCACTAGAACAGAATCAATTATGTAAAAATAGCGTAGTGATTCATTGAGAGCAGTTTAATGTGAATGCTGTGATCATTGCTTCAGCCAACAATAATTAAGAGTAATAGCTATGAATGTTCTGATCACTGGTGCCTCTGGTTTTATTGGAGGGAGGTTAGCCTCTTATCTACTAAACAATGGGGTATACAAGGTGCGGGTAACCGGCCGTTCACAAGCCTTAATCGAGCAGTTTTCTGGAGAAGCAGTAGAGTGCTTAATTGGTGATTTAAGCGATGTAGAATTTACCAATCAGCTAACGAAAAATATCGATGTGATCGTTCATTGTGCTGGTTTGGCAGGTACTTGGGGAGACTACCAAGATTATTATCAGGCAAATGTTCTATCGACCCAATTGCTTGCGGATTCAGCGAAAAAAAATGGTGTGATGCGTTTTATCAATATCTCATCGCCGAGTATTTATTTAAATTTTGAGCATCAACTCGATGTAAAAGAGGACTATCTTCCCGCTGAGTTTTCAAATCATTATGCGCGCACTAAATACGAAGCTGAAGTCTTGGTTCAAGCTGCGCATTCGGAGTCTTTTCAAACCATATCATTGCGCCCACGAATGGTGATCGGGGCGGGCGATAACAATATTTTTCCGAGATTGCTAAACATGCAGAAGCAGGGCTTATTGAAGCAAGTGGGCGATGGTCATAATATCGTTTCGATGACTTCGATACAGAATTTATTGGTGTTAATTGAGCAATGTTTTGACGCGCCAAGTAAGGCAATGGGTCGCGCTTATAATGTCAGCAATGCGCAGCCAGAAAAGCTTTGGGAAGTGATCGATCAACTCTTTGTTGCAATGGAAATGTCAACAAAGCGGCCTTCTGTACCGTTTAAGTTGGCTTTCACTTTGGCGCGTTGCAATGCTTTTCTTAAAAAGCTGTTTCGTGTGAAAAAAGAGCCAGGCTTGTTGCCTGTGCCTGTTTCAGTGATGGGTAAATCAATGACGCTAAATATAGACGAAGCAAAGATGAGACTTCATTATCAGCCGACGGAGACAGCACATGATTCAGTCGAAGAATTTATTTCGTGGTGGAAAGCTCAGTCAAACAAGATTTAGATAGTTCGATTTAGTTTTTATGATCGCTCGCGTCGCAGTAGGGCGGTGTGGCGGTTTTACCACAGCCGCAAAGTGTTTTTGCTTCATCGCGATCCACTTGAAAGACAAGCGGGCGGATTTTTGAACCGTCATGCGAGCCATTGCAAAAAGGCAGGGTGCTCGAGTTCGAGCAGCTACACCAAAAGTAATACTTATTGCGTTTAAGCGAATGTTCTGAAGCTTTCGGGCAGTGTGTGCTCATGATGCTTTGCTGAATTATTGAGCGCTAAAGAATAAAGAAAAGCGTAAGGAATACCAACAGTTGATGCTTGAAACAATGCGGCGAAAGAAATGGGAAGAAGGAAATACTGGATAGTGGATTTGGGTGGGGAATGACCAGCTAGCCCTTCATTCAGATTGACGGGCTAGCTGGTAGAGTTCGGAGCTTGTTATTTACACTCGCTCAAGCTTTTGACCATTCCTTCGATCAGCGCATTGTAATGGCCTGGGCCTTCTTCAATTGCGCTACCAAGCGGGTCCATAATGCCGATGGTTGTGACCACTGAGCCTTCGAATACATTGCTCACTAAGCCTGAGTCAAACTGAGGCTCTGCAAAGACACAGGTCACATTGAGTTCCGTGACTTTATCTTTAATTTCTTTGATGCGTGCTGGACTTGGTGCTTCGGCATCTCCAAGTGTAATGGATCCAGTTGCTGGAACATTGAAGCGTTTTTCAAAGTATTGATAGGCATCGTGGAAGACGACAAACTTTGGTTCACCCAGTTCTGAAATTTGTGCTTGTGCGTTTGCAATTAGTTCATCCAGACCTGCGATTGCCTTTTCAGCATTCGCTTCGTATTTGTCAGCGTTTTCTGCATCCATTTTTGAAAGAGTGTCTTTAATCACAGTCACCCAGTTTTTCGCATTAACAGGGTCAAGCCATGCGTGAGGGTCTACTCCGTCATGGGCATGGTGATGACCTTCATGCTCATCATGTCCATGGTCGTCATGTCCGTGATCATCATGCTTGTCGTGTCCGTGGTCGTCATGCTTGTCGTGTCCGTGGTCGTCATGCTTGTCGTGTCCGTGGTCGTCATGCTTGTCGTGTCCGTGGTCGTCATGCTTGTCGTGTCCGTGGTCGTCATGCTTGTCGTGTCCATGGTCGTCATGATCGTCGTGTCCGTGGTCGTCATGCTTGTCGTGCCCATGTTCGTCATGATCGCCATGATCATGGCC
>NZ_LWFH01001432.1:0-1120 GCF_001635725.1 Oleiphilus sp. HI0066 | reverse complement strand
TTCAACTGGAAAGCATCGAGGTTAACCCTGAAAATATAACAGTTGTACGTGGTACTGATGGGCAATACGTAGCAACCGGTATATTTAATGATCAGCAAAGTAGGGACATCACCGATACGGTGGTATGGTCTTCATCCAACGACACCGTGGCAAAAATTGAGACCTTTGGAGCAAATAGTGGTCGTGCTGTAGCGATTAATCCCGGCAAGACAGATATTACGGCTGCGCTTAATGGTCTAAGTGATACTGTGACGGGTACCGTTGTCGCGCCCGAACTCAATACACTGCGCGTCTATCCACAAAACGCCTCTATTCCACTTGGTGAATCACAACCTTTTAGTGCCTTCGCCGATTATAGCGACGGTACTTCGCAGGACGTTTCGAATCGTGTCGCTTGGACTAGTTCGAATACAACGCTTGCAACATTGAATTTACGCATACCGGGTCGCGTGGATTCAGACCCAACATTTGCTGGGCTCCTGCCCGATACTACTGATATTTCGGCATCATTGGGCGGCGTAGATAGCAATATAGCTGTACTCACCGTAACAAACGCAACGCCTACAGCACTCCGTATCGTGCCGGGTGATAGCGACTTGCCACTTAGGGTCGATGCAAATTATGAAGCAATGCTCGACTATTCGAATCAGACAACGCTTAATGTGACAGACCAGGTAGTCTGGTCATCGAGCAATCAAGAGATTGCTTCTATAAGCAATTCACCGAGTAATGAAGGCCGTGTGCATACGGTTAAGACCGGCACTACGGTCATAACGGCCAAATATATTGATGGCACCCTAGATTTGTCTGACTTTGTAAATCTTGATGTCACGAGTGATTACGTAACGTTTATAACTCCGAGTTGCGAGCCTTCCGATCTATTAGTAGGTGATTTTGCAACATGCTCTTGCACCGCTAATTTGTCAGGGGGAGGTAAGTTCGATTGCACACCCTTTGCTAACTTCACGCCAACACCTGGCGGCTTAGCTTTATTTGGTAGCGATTCATCAGATCGAAATATTGCGGAAGCCATTGCGGCAGGTAATGTAAATGTTTATATCGAGTTTAGTAATTCTAGTGGGAATGCTAGCCTCAGAATAGAGTAGAAGGGTATCTAATG
>NZ_LWFH01001431.1:0-670 GCF_001635725.1 Oleiphilus sp. HI0066 | reverse complement strand
ACTATTGAAGCCTAAATGAATGCCCATCTTGGTCAGCGTGTTTTCTAACTCCGAATGAGCATGAATTAAGTCCTGCGCAATGTCTTTTAGCTCTCTGTACTGTTCGTTACTTTTTATCGCCTTTGCTAAAGGTAGGTTTATGCTCATTAGACGGTTTTTCGCACTTTCTAAAATAGAAGTGGTTGATGATAACTCTGCGTTAGGTATGTTTTTTTGCAGCGTTTCGATCATGGCAATGCTAACGTCTAAATTCTCAGTGATGAAGGGGAGAGAAAGGCCACTTCTCCAAGCTTCGAGACGTTGAAATTTTGCTTTTTTTGCGGAGCTGCCCATCGGTCGTAGCAATTTCAAAGCGCTAATAACTTCGAGGTTTTCAGCGGCTCCTTTCAGTAGCGCTGTTGCAGCATCGATCTCATCTTCAAAGAAACCGTCTAGTTGTCTTGGATCCTCAAATTGTTTGCGCATTGACTCTTTCCATTCAACAGCAAGCTCACTGCTGATACGGAGAAGATTTTGTGTATGTAGCGCGAGTAGTTCGCACGATCTGTTACCAATTGGCTCTTTTGAATATAGGATACGCTCTAGTACATTTAAGGCCCCAATACTAAATCGGCTAGTCGGGAACTCTTGCTCACTAAGAGCTATATCTGTATTTTTTTTGAATTCGTGA
>NZ_LWFH01001430.1:0-866 GCF_001635725.1 Oleiphilus sp. HI0066 | reverse complement strand
GTTGGCAGATGCAGGTTTGGATTACTACAACCACAACCTAGATACGTCGCCTGACTTTTACGACAAGATCATTACCACACGAAGCTACCAAGATCGTCTTGATACCTTGCAGCATGTGCGTGATGCAGGTATGAAAATATGTAGTGGTGGCATTATTGGTATGGGTGAACGCGCATCAGATCGTATTGGCTTGCTAGTGCAGCTTGCTAATTTGCCGCAGCAACCTGAGAGTGTTCCTATTAATATGCTCGTTAAGGTAAAAGGAACACCCTTAGAAGATGTGGAGGATGTTGATCCGTTCGATTTCATTCGATGCATTGCTGTAGCGCGCATTATGATGCCGAAAAGTCATGTCCGCTTGTCTGCTGGACGTGAATCGATGAGCGATGAAATGCAAGCGCTTACCTTTATGGCGGGTGCTAACTCGATCTTTTATGGAGAGTGCTTGCTAACTACTCCTAACCCCGAAGCGCACAAAGATATGCAGCTATTTAAGCGCTTAGGCTTGCGTCCAGAGCAGCGTATTGAAGAGTCTGATGAAACACAAGAAGCTGTGCTGAACCAAGCAATTGTGAAGGATCAAGAAGCGAAAAATCCAATGTTCTATGAAGCAAGTGCAACTAGTGCTGGCGATTCAGTCCAACACTAGGTTTGTCTGTGGCGTACGACGCACCTTATTGGCGTGATCAACTATCTCTGATTGAGCAGAAAGCGCTTCTCAGAAAGCGCTTTGATGTTCACTCTCGAAGTGGAGTTGAGCTCGTCACTAATGGCGAGAAATTAACTAATTTTGCAAGTAATGATTATCTTGGCCTCGCGAGCCATCCTGAGATTGTTGAGGCCTTGTGCACGTCGGCACGCACCTA
>NZ_LWFH01001429.1:0-1348 GCF_001635725.1 Oleiphilus sp. HI0066 | reverse complement strand
AGGTGCGTGGGGTCTTGGTTGGGAAGTTTGGCTCAACGGCATGGAAGTTACTCAGTTCACCTACTTCCAACAGGTTGGCGGCATTGAATGCTATCCAGTCACCGGCGAAATCACCTACGGACTAGAACGTATTGCAATGTATTTGCAAGGCGTCGACAGCGTATACGACTTAGTATGGGCACATGGCCCTGACGGCGACGTCACATACGGTGACGTATTCCATCAAAACGAAGTAGAAATGTCGACATACAACTTTGAACAAGCTGACGTTCCATCTTTGTTCAAGAACTTCGACACTTATGAGTCTGAAAGCCAACGTTTGATTGAACTAGGCCTTCCACTTCCAGCATACGAACTTGTTTTGAAGGCGTCACACACGTTCAACATGCTAGATGCACGTCATGCTATTTCTGTGACCGAACGTCAACGCTTTATCCTTCGTGTTCGCAGTCTTGCACGCGCCGTTGCACAATCTTATTTCGATACCAGAATGAAGCTTGGTTTCCCTCTCGCGTCAGATGAGCTGCGTGATGAAGTGATCGCAAAAACCGAAGCCGCCAATGCAGACAAAGGGAGTAAGTAATCGTGTCTAGCAAAGATTTCCTGATTGAACTTGGTACGGAAGAACTCCCACCAAAAGCACTTAAAAAACTCTCAGATGCGTTCAGCCAAGGCATTTTAAGCGGTTTAGATGAAGCTGGCATTTCATACAAGGATCATAAAAGCTATGCAGCGCCTCGCCGCCTTGCCCTAGAGATTTCAGATCTAGCACTGCAACAAGCGGACAAAGAAATTGAAAAACGCGGCCCATCAAAGAAAGCCGCTTTTGACGACGCTGGCGAGCCAAGCCGAGCTCTACTTGGCTTCACAAAATCACTAGGCATTGAGCCAAGTGACTTAGAAGAGATGGAAACCCCTAAGGGCACATGGTTGATTTATCGCTCGACGGAATCAGGCAAAGCAACAAAAGATTTAATCAGCGACATTGTGGCCCAATCTCTTGCGAAACTGCCAATTCCAAAGCGTATGCGTTGGGGAGCAAAGAAAGAAGAATTCGTTCGCCCAGTACAATGGGTCGTCATGCTTCTTGGAGAAGAAGTTGTGTCTGGCGAAACTATGGGGATCACGCATGGCAACATGAGTCGTGGACACCGCTTCATGAGCACTGGTGAAATTCAAATTAATACGCCGTCTGAGTACGAAAGTAAGCTCAAAACTGAAGGCAAGGTCATGGTTAATTACGAAGAGCGTAAAGCCTTGATCAAATCTGGCGTAGAAAAAATAGCACTCACAGTAAATGGTATCGCGATTATCGATGATGATTTACTAGATGAAGTAAACTCACTGA
>NZ_LWFH01001428.1:0-914 GCF_001635725.1 Oleiphilus sp. HI0066 | reverse complement strand
CGCACGATTGTGACAAGTACGTGCATTAAGTAAACTTCGCAAGATAATTTTAAGTACAACTCACAACGGATTCTTCATTATGTCACGCCATCAACAAATCTCTGTTGGCCCAATGCCTTCTCAGAAAGAGGATTACTCTGAATACGAAGAGACTCAGGTCCTTTGGGGGCGAATTGGCTTGATCTTTGGCGTCGTGTTTGCGGTCGCTTTTTCGGCGCTTTACCTTGTCTTTGAGCCACTGAATGATACTCCCACCGTTGTGAGTGTAATTGAGCAGCGCAAGATTGCGGCTGCACAAGAGACAACTATTATGGAGAACACACAAGCGCCAAGCGAAGAAGCGGTTGTGGCAGCGCTCGAATTAAAGAGCGATGTTGAGGCTGAAGTAGACCCTACGCCAGTGGCATTAACTCAGCGAGCAGCTTCATTAACGCAAACTGCGGTGCAAGCGCCCGTATCGGCAATCTCTACATTAAATCCTGCGATCATTTCGGCGAGTTTAGCGCGAGGTGTTGATGAGAATCGACATCCTATTGATCTGCTTGGCTATGAAGTGAGTATGGATGGTGAGAATCTGATTAAGGTCGTTCTTCATACTGAAATGCTAAACATTCAAGGTACAACTCTTTTTCACGAGTGGTTTTTGAATGAGAAGCGTCAGGCAAGGGTGCGTATACCGGTCAATGCTGACGAGCAATTAAGTTATTCCAGTAAGTTTATTGATAAGTATATGACGGGTGATTGGTCGGTACGTGTGAGCGATGCTCAGGGAGAGGTCTACGCACTGGCGAATTTCAAAGTCATTCGCTAAACGTGCTGTTTACACTTAAGAAGCTAATCGGTGGCTTATTAATGCCGGTTTCGGTCGTGCTGTCGCTTGGTTTGCTTGCTTTGCTATGTAGCTGGAAAGGCAA
>NZ_LWFH01001427.1:0-777 GCF_001635725.1 Oleiphilus sp. HI0066 | reverse complement strand
AACAATTCCTGCATCATCAGCAGGGCCAGATGTAAGAGAAATGATCCTTGGTTCGGAAGGTCGTATGGGTGTTATTAGTGACGTGAAAGTGCGTGTCACTCCATCGCCAATTCAAGAAGACTTCTATGTTATCTTCTTCCCAACTTGGAATCAGGCTAAAGCCGCGGCACGTCATCTAGTGCAAGCGAAAATTCAACTCTCTATGCTTCGCCTTAGCAATGCGATCGAAACCAAAACGCAGCTCGCATTGGCAGGGCATCCTGGTCAAATTGCCTTGCTTGAGAAGTTCTTGTCTTGGCGAGGTGCCGGTGAGGGCAAGTGCATGATGACATTAGGTGTAACAGGTATGCCTGATCAATGTCGTTCTGCGCACAGACTAATGAAGCGTTTAACTCGTCCATTAGGCGGCGTTTACACCGGCTCATATCTAGGTAAGAAATGGGCTGCGAAACGTTTCACCATGCCGTATCTGCGAGAAGCGTTATGGGAAAAAGGATATGTGGTCGATACGCTTGAAACGTCTACAGACTGGAGCAATGTCGATAACTTACTTGATAAGATCGAAGCGAATTTACGGAAATCTCTGCAAGACAAAGGTGAGAAAGTGCATGTGTTCACGCACTTGTCACACTTTTATTCTCAAGGTTCCAGTATCTACACGACTTATGTATTCCGTGCAGCAGATACTTACGAAGAAACTCTTGCTCGCTGGAAAACTCTGAAAACAAGCACTTCTGAACTTATTGTGAACAATGGCGGAACGATCAGTCATCAACA
>NZ_LWFH01001426.1:0-2288 GCF_001635725.1 Oleiphilus sp. HI0066 | reverse complement strand
GTATGGGTTCATACTTGTAATTTCGATCACCCTGCTGCGCTAGACAACTATAAACGCCGTGGGTTCGTTCACTATAAAACGGTGTAAGGCCTAGAGCGTGGTTCTTTTTAAAAGCTCATCTTTTGCTTTGCTGAGCTCTTTGAATTTTTGCTCGTCCCCACCTTTGTCGGGATGCATTGTTTGTGCTTTTTTCTTAAAGGCTCGTTTTATATCGGCGTAGCTTGCGCCGATCTCCAAACCTAATGCTTGATAAGCTTCTTCCGATTGATCAGGGTTATTAAAACGTTGCCAGAAGCCGTTTAGTAATAATGAGATTTCTTCCTTTGTCATATCGAAATAATTATCATGATCAAGATAGTACGTACCTAATAAATCGCTGTTACTTACACTTGTTTCGTTATGAGTGATGTAAGGAAATTTTTGGATATTGATTATTCCAATCTCAAGATGAGCGCTTTTATTTTTGGCCCATTTTGATTTAAGCGAATAAAGTGCGTGACGAATTAAAAAATGCGTTTTGAATAAGCTGAGTGCTTGATTGAGCTCCATATTTGGTAGCTCGAGATCATTGCTGTCTTTGAGGTATTTTATTAGGTCGTATTCTCGCCACTCACTTTTCATCGTGAAAGCTTTTTCGATAGCGGAGGTGACAGAGCTGAAGATATCCATTTCTTCAGCCTAGCTTAGTGCGTTTAGTTTGTCCTGTGCCTAATGATTAAGCTTGCTACATGGTGTAGTAGATTGGCGCGCCAGGTCCAACGGGGAATCCCATAATAAATACCCAGAAGTAGAAGAACAGGCTCCATGCAGTAATAAATACAACTGAGTAGGGGAGCATCATCGATATGAGGGTACCGATTCCGAGGTCTTTTTTGTATTTCTCGGCAACTGCGAGTATTAGCCCGAAGTAGCTCATCATTGGTGTAATAATATTGGTTGTCGAGTCACCGATACGATACGCCGCTTGAATAACCTCTGGTGAATAGCCAACTAACATTAACATCGGGATGAATATAGGCGCCGTGACTGCCCATTGAGCCGATGCTGAACCTAGTGACAGGTTGATTAGCCCGCATACGCCAATAAAGAAGAAGAATAGAATTGGTCCGGTTAAACCTAAGCTTTCTAAGGTCTGTGCACCGAGCACGGCCAAGATCGCGCCTAGATTAGTCCACTTAAAGAAGGCAACGAATTGCGCCGCGAAGAAAACAAGAACGATATATGCGCCCATTGTGTTCATAGCATGATTCATGGCGTGAACGACATCAGTCGAGTTGGTAATCGATTTAACGACCTTGCCGTACACTAAGCCCGCTAAGGCAAAGTAAATGAATATGAATGCTAAGATCGATTTTAAGAATGGAGACCCTGCAACAAGTCCTGTTTCAGGATGGCGTAATATTCCATTTTCTGGAACGATCGTAGAAGCCAAAACGCCCGCAAAGATGAGCGTATAAATACCGACGACTCTCAGACCTTTGCGCTCAATATCGGTTACGGCATGTGAATTCATCTCTTGCTCGAGTTCTTCGACGTGTTCAGGTGATGCATCATCTTTGTTATACAGACCTAGTTGAGGCTCCACGATGTACTCAGTAATCAGCATGCCGAGAATAGAAATGACAACGGTCGAGGCCATCATGAAGTACCAATTGGCCTCAGCCCCAACCGTATAACTCGGGTCAATAAGTTGGGCTGCTTTCTCTGAGATGCCTGATAGAAGTGGGTCAACTGTTCCAATTAAAAGGTTCGCGCTATAGCCGCCTGATACACCCGCAAACGCGGCAGCAAGACCGGCTAGGGGGTGGCGACCAAGAGATGCGAATATCATTGCAGAAAGAGGAATTAATACCACATAACCAAGCTCAGCGGCTGTGTTCGAAACGATGCCAGCTAGTACAACAGCGAACGTCACAAGCTTCTTGGGCGCACCCATTACCAAGTTACGCATTGCTGCCGAAATGACGCCTGATCGCTCTGCTATCCCTACACCTAGCAGGGCAACTAACACGGTTCCGAGTGGGGTGAATCCTGTAAAGTTCTTAACGAGCTGCGTGAGGATTTGCTGAAGACCTTCAATATTGAACAGGCTGACGACTTCAATCATTCCTGAAGGAGACCTACCACGGCTACCCTCGGGCCGTGGATCTAGCACAGCAAGTTCAAAATACCCAGCGACGCCGCTAATAACGATGACTAGAGCGCATAGTATGGCGAACAAAATAACGGGGTGTGGGAGTAAATTTCCAAGGAATTCAACCGTATCGAGAAAGCGTGTGATGAAATTT
>NZ_LWFH01001425.1:0-1277 GCF_001635725.1 Oleiphilus sp. HI0066 | reverse complement strand
CAGTACTTACTACAAAATCTATTGAAGAAGCGATTGATATTGTCAACGATCGTCCATCACCATTAGCCTTGTACTACTTTGGCCATGACAAAGATGAGCAACGTTTTGTCTTAGATCATGTTCGATCTGGTGGCGTGTGCTTGAACGACACTTTGTCTCACTTTGCGCAAGAAGATCTTCACTTCGGTGGCGTTGGTGAATCAGGAATGGGTGCTTATCATGGCGAAGATGGTTTTGCGACCTTCTCCCACAAAAAGCCTATTTTTACGAAAGGTATTTTGAACAGTACGAAATTCGCCTACCCGCCATATGGCACAGCCATTCATAAGGCAATTTTCTCTCTATTTATGCGCTAAGCGCTCTACTGACAAAGGCACCTCTCGGGTGCCTTTGTTTTATACCCCTTCTATAATCTCTGCATTGTTTCGAATAAAAGATTTGTTTAATATTCGCTCTTTGCATTGTGCGTTAAAGACTTATACAAACCTGCTTCGAATTTAATTGAGACATTAATATGACGACGGTTATTTACCCAGGCACCTTTGACCCGATTACAAACGGCCATACTAATTTGGTTGAGCGTGCGGCACGCGTATTCGACGACATTATTATTGCGGTTGCAGCAAGCCCCAAAAAACGTCCGCTATTTCCACTCGATCAGCGTGTCGAGCTGGCGCAGGAAGTACTAAGTCATATCGATGGCGTAAAGGTCATTGGTTTTGAAAACTTGCTGGCTGAATTTGTAAAAGAACATCAGGGCAACGTGATCTTACGTGGATTACGCGCCGTATCTGACTTCGAATATGAATTCCAACTGGCTGATATGAATCGCCGGCTCGTGCCTCAAGCAGAGAGTATTTTCTTAACACCAGACAATCACTTGTCGTACATTTCTTCGACATTGATTCGTGAGATTGCAGTACTGGGCGGAAACATTGATGAATTCGTTCATCCAACGGTCAGCAAAGCCCTAGACGAACACTTTAAGCAGCAGTAACAGGAACAGGANCATGGCATTAATCATTACAGACGACTGCATCAACTGTGACGTTTGTGAGCCGGAGTGCCCCAACGAAGCCATTTCCCCTGGGGAAGAGATCTACGAGATCGAGCCATCTAAATGCACAGAATGTGTTGGTCACTATGACGAGCCACAGTGTCAGCAAGTGTGCCCTGTTGATTGCATCCCTCTTGATCCTGCTCACAATGAGACGCAAGAACAGCTCATGGCAAAATACGAAAAGCTAACGGGCATCTCCTAAAATTAGCCCTTTCTT
>NZ_LWFH01001424.1:0-831 GCF_001635725.1 Oleiphilus sp. HI0066 | reverse complement strand
TTCTAGTTGAGAAGGATCCTGATAATCACTTCTTGAAAGAAGCCAATATGATGGTTGTTGAGGAGTCACAAAGCAGTTTGGTGTTGACGAAACGCTCTATTACAGCTTATGTCGAATCCGCTGGTGATAAGTTGCATTTAGCAAATATCGGGCAGGCACTCGATTCAGCGCGTGGCGGAATGCTTTTACTCGGTAGAGAGCGCGTCGCGAGTGTGATTGCTGCTAGTGAAAAGTGCATTCAGCAAGAGTTATTAGATTCACAATCACTGCCTGATGAAAAGCTTTTGGAAACCTTGGCAGACGCTTTATCGTCTGTCGAATACTACATTGACTCTCTAGGTAAAAGTAGCTCATTGAATGATGACCTGCTTAAACTGAGTGAAGATAGTCTTAAATCTATCGGGTACGACGTAGTCGCATGATGTGCGGCAATTGAGCAATAAAAAAGGCGACATGAAGTCGCCTTTTTTATTGCACTAAACAGCGGAATTACATGCTGAATAGTTCGCCAAGCTTAGTAGCTAGCATCATGTCGCCTTCTGCACGAAGTTGACCAGCCATGAATGCTTGCATGCCGTCAGTTTCGCCACTTACGATACCGTTAAGTGTTTCAGTGCTCATGATCAAAGTTACTGAAGGATCTTCGTGATCGCCTTCTGCTAGTGCGCAAGTGCCATCAGCAATTGTAAGGTTGTAGTTAGCATCGTCTTCAATGTTGAATTGGAAAACTAAGTCCAAGCCAGCTGCTGCATCAGCGTTAAAGTTGTTTTTTAGCGTTTCAAAAGTTGAAGCTACAGACATGAGAATACCCTTCATTTTATCTGTTAATTA
>NZ_LWFH01001423.1:0-1489 GCF_001635725.1 Oleiphilus sp. HI0066 | reverse complement strand
GAACTAATCGAAGCTGTTGATATTTGTGTTGTGATCAATCCAAATAATCCAAGTGGAGACTTTCTTACCGCAAAAGAAATTATTACGTTAGCCGAGCGAATGACCGCGGCTGGAAAATGGATGATCATTGATGAGGCTTTTGTCGATTTTCATCATGAGTTTTCCGTGTCGAGTTACGTTGGTAAGCCCGGGCTAGAGAACTNAATGATAGCGATGTTCGGTAAATTTTCAGGTCTTCCTGGCGCGCGTATCGGAGCGGTGGGTGTTTCTACTCAGTTACGCCATGTCGTAAAGAGTGACATCCCATTGTGGGGCATTAGCGGGCCATCTTTAACGCTGTTTGAACGTGTTGTAGCAGATCAGGCATGGTTGCGTTCTGCTTGTGAAGAAGTGACAGTTTGGTCTCGCAAATTAGATGTTGTGTTACGGCGATACTTTAGTGATGTAAACAGCGCAGTAAAGCTATTTTCAATAATCAGAACACCTGACGCACTCATTATATTCGAACGGCTACTGAGTGATGGCGTGTATGTCCGTTTGTTAGATAACGGTTTAGGCCTTCGTGTTTCTGTTCCGAAAAACGAAGCAGAATTAAATTACCTAGAAACTGCGCTCGCGCGCGCCTTTAATAGAGAAGATATTAGTGCTTAAGTTTAGTGTTTCTGTGTTTTTGCTTTTGTTCGTATCCATGGTTGCGAATGCTAAACAGGTAGAACGTATTATTGCGTTGTCGCCGCATTCGGTTGAGATACTTTTTTTGTTAGGCGTAGGTGACAAGATTGTCGGAACGGTCGATTTTGCGGACTATCCAGAAGAGGCTAAATCGATTCCGAGGATCGGCGGGCATACTGCTATCCAGATTGACCGGGTACTTGAACTTGAGCCAGATATAGTGATTGCCTGGGAGAGTGGTAATCCAACACGAGACATCGAACGAATCAAAGAGTTAGGTATCGTCGTGTATGAAAGTACAACGAAAGAACTCGAGGATATTCCGCAAGAGATATTGAGAATAGGCGATAAGGTTGGACGTTCAGCTGAAGCTCAGGTGCAGGCGCAAAACTATCGGGAGCGTCTAGATTCTTTACGTGACAATTATCAGTCTAGAAAACCTGTCAGTTTCTTCTATCAATTGTGGTCTAAGCCATTACGTACAATGGCTGCAGGGAGTTGGATTAATCAAATGTTCGCAGGTTGCGGTGCTGTAAATGTCTTCGACGACCCTTCAATGGATTACCCGCAAGTAAGTTTAGAATCCGTGATTGATTTGCGTCCAGAGGTCATCGTTGTGCCAACGCATCACGGTACAGAAATGGACTTGAATATGTGGAATGACTGGCCTGAGATTCCTGCGGTTAAAAACGATCATATCGTATTTTTTAATGGTGACTTATTGCACCGGTTTTCATATCGAACACTCTACGGCATGCAGCAAATTTGCGAAGTGTTTGATGATATTAGACAAAGCAAAAAGTAGCGCATTGATAAG
>NZ_LWFH01001422.1:0-40561 GCF_001635725.1 Oleiphilus sp. HI0066 | reverse complement strand
CAGCTTTCTTAGCCGCCGCTTTTGCTGGCGCAGCTTTTTTAGTAACGGCTTTCTTGACCGTTTTAACTTCTTTCTCGACTGCTTGCTTAGCGGTTTTAATTTCTTTCTCAACGGCTTTCTTCGCAGTTTCAATTTCTTTCTCAACGGCTTTCTTCGCAGTTTTTACGTCTTTTTCTACTGCCTTCTTCACGGTCGCTGCTTTTTTAGCAACAGTCTTTTTAGCGGGAGCTTTTTTAACAGGGGCTTTTCTCGCGGCTGTTTTAACTTTCTTTTCTACTGTTTTTACTTTGCTTTCAACCGTCGATTTTGCTTTAGAAATCGTTGACTCAGCTTTTTTCTTTTCAACGCCTAGCTTTTCTTTCAGTTGGTCTTGTAGTGAGTTGAATTCCTTGATGCGTTTATCTAATTCTTTCTGAGCACGGGAAATTTCGCGATCACTGACTTTTTGGATGTCTTCCATCAGCTTTTTCATTGGTTCATGTACTTGTGCTTGTAACGAATCAATTTGCTTGAAGGCTTCGCTGACGAGTTTGTCGAATTGTTTGGTGGTAGATTCGAACTCTTTGTTAATACGGTTAACAACTTTGTCGATACCTAACTTATCTTTAGTGCTCATGTTTATTTTTGCTCCACTGATGAAGTTGCGTAAATAGTAGGAATACGTAATTACAAAATTATGACGCTGCAAGAAATTAAGCATTAACCGTACCGATAATGGCAGCGGTGTGCATTGAGGTTAAATACTAGATTTGTTCTTAAAGTTTGTCGAATTTTACTGCGTTATGAAGTATTAGCAGGGAGGGAAGGCACGGAGGATTCAGTGAGGGGGAATTCAGAGCGTGCGCAAAGCATATGCCTTGCGCGCAAATATAGTGCGTAGCGGTGTGAGTCTCTACGCGAAAACTTAGTCTAATTTGTCGGATGCAACGTGATAGTTAGGATCTTCAATAACGTTGACTTCAACAAGATTGCCAGCTTTTTCTAAGAGCAATCGACACTCTGGACTCAGGTGGCGGATGTGAAGGGTCTTTCCGGCATTTAGATAACGCTCAGCGAGCGTGTCAATTGCTTCAAGTCCACTATGATCGGCTACACGAGAACGGGCAAAGTCGACAATGATATCATCTTTATCACTTGCCACATCAAACTGCTCAAGGAAGTTTGAAGTTGAACCAAAGAATAAGGGGCCATCTACTTCGTATAGACTGCTGCCTTCTTTAGTTTCAGATTTGTTGACACTAACATGCTTAGCATGTTGCCATGCAAATACGAGTGCTGACACGATCACACCTACTACAACCGCTACGGCTAAATCGGTAACCACGGTGACGCTTGATACAAGGATTAATACAAAAGCATCGGCACGCGGAACTTTACGGATAATACGGAAGCTTGACCATTCGAAGGTGCCAATTACAACAATGAACATGACGCCAACCAATGCTGCTACTGGAATCTGTTCAATTAGGCTTGATGTAAACAAAATAAAGCATAGTAAAAATAGTGCAGCAGAGATTCCCGACAAGCGACCGCGGCCACCCGAGTTAACGTTAATCATACTTTGACCGATCATCGCGCAACCGCCCATACCGCCGAAGAAGCCCGTTACGGTATTGGCGACACCTTGGCCGACACATTCTTGATTTCCTTTGCCATGCGTTTGAGTGATTTCGTCGATCAGACTTAAGGTTAACAAAGATTCAATCAAACCGATCGTAGCTAGTACTAGGGCGTAAGGGAAGATAATCGTTAAGGTTTCCCATGTGAAAGGAACAGATGGGATCGAGAAGCTTGGGAAGCCTCCAGCAATTGAGGCCACGTCACCTACAACGCGTGTATCAATACCGCCAAAGATAACAATGAGCGATACAACGATGATCGCGGCAAGTGACGATGGAATAGCTTTAGTCAACTTTGGTAAGAAGTGAATAATGGCCATCGTTAAGACGACAAGACCAAGCATGTTGTAGAGCGCAGAGCCTTCCATCCACGCGATGTCGATAATGCTTCCTTCTAATGCTGTACCGGATAGCCAGCCCTGTTCAGCGCCTTGTTGGCCAAATTGGCCCAGCTGAGCAAGGAAAATAACAATCGCTAAACCATTTACAAAGCCCAGCATAACTGGGTGTGGCACCATGCGAATAAACTTACCGAGCTTGAAAATACCTGCCGCAATTTGGAGTATGCCCATGAGTACAACTGTGGCGAAGAGATATTCGACACCATGCGCAGCGACAAGTGAAACCATCACGACGGCTAAAGCACCTGTTGCACCAGAGATCATGCCTGGGCGTCCGCCGATCACTGATGTGATTAAGCCAACCATAAATGCAGCATAGAGACCTACAAGAGGTTCAACGCCTGCAACGAATGCGAATGCAACTGCTTCAGGTACGAGTGCTAGGGCTACGGTAAGACCTGAAAGTAGGTCGTTTTTTACGCTAAGTTGGCGATTAGCCGATAGTTCAAACATGCGGATCTCATTAATACTTGTATGGAGGGCGAGAGGGCGCGGATTATAGAGTTAGCCTGAGTCGATTACAAATCGACCTGTCTTACATCGCTGATTAACATTCGAAATACTGGGGTCAGAGTAAAAGTACTCTGACCCCAATGTTAAGTCTTTATTTATGTTTACGCGGCGGCAAACCAGTATGCTGTGTGTGGAAGCGGCCTTTGCGCATTTTAGAAGTCGCACTAGTTTTCTTTAGCTTCGCATTTCGGGTTTCGCTTTTGGGCTGCGTCGGTGGCACAAGATGCTTTTTACCGTAACCTATTAGATGGGCTTTGCCCATGTTCTTGAGCGCTTCTCGCAATAGTGGCCAGTTGTTTGGATCGTGATAGCGCAAGAATGCTTTATGTAAACGTCGCTGTATCGCACCTTTGGGTACAGGCATGGTATCGCTTTTATAATCAATACGATGCAAAGGGTCTTTCTTCGTGTGGTACATCGCCGTGGCGTTTGCCATCGGAGACGGGTAGAAGTTTTGAACTTGGTCTGCGCGGAAACCGTTTGCTTTCAGCCATAACGCAAGATTCATCATGTCCTCATCACGTGTCCCAGGATGAGCCGCAATAAAGTACGGGATTAAGAACTGTTCTTTACCCGCTTCTTTAGAAAACTTATCGAACATCTCTTTAAATCGATGATAAGTGCCCATACCAGGTTTCATCATTTTAGAGAGAGGACCATCTTCTGTATGCTCTGGCGCGATTTTTAAATAACCGCCAACATGGTGTGTTACTAATTCTTTTACATATTCAGGATCTTCAACGGCTAGATCGTAACGCAGACCTGAGGCGACAAAGATGCGTTTTACACCAGGTACCGCTCGCGCACGACGATAGAGGTTGGTGGTTGCCGACTGATCCGTTTTGAGATTTTTACAGATACCAGGATAGACACATGATAGTCGGTGGCACTTGGCATGGATTTCATCCGACTTACAGTTCAGGTGGTACATATTGGCAGTGGGTCCACCCAAATCTGAAATGATGCCTGTAAACCCAGGGGTTTTATCCCGAATGTTTTCGATCTCGCGAATTACGGAATCTTCTGAACGGCTTTGAATGACTCGGCCTTCGTGTTCTGTGATGGAACAAAACGAGCAGCCACCAAAGCAACCGCGCATAATGTTCACTGAGAAGCGAATCATTTCATAAGCTGGGATACGTGCATCGCCATAGCTCGGGTGAGGAACGCGCTGGAAGTTCTGTTCAAACACCATGTCCAATTCTTCTGTCTCTAGAGGAATTGGTGGTGGATTCACCCAAACATAGCGTTCGCCATGTTTTTGAACCAAGGTATGTGCGTTTGCTGGGTTCGTCTCAATGTGGATGACCCGCGCGGCGTGAGCATATAGAACTGGGTCTCTACTAACTTTTTCATACGACGGAAGCAAGATATATTCTTTGTCCTTTCCTGCAATCGGCCAAAAGCGTAATACATGAGTATCGTCTTCAGGCTCGATTTCTTTTGCGCCATTTTCACAATTTTCGCCTTTACCATTTGCGCTGGTATCAATATAAGGACTTTGTATTGGGTCAATTTTTCCGGGCTTATCTAAGCGAGACGAGTCTTTGCCTGTCCAGTCATTTGGCAGTTCATTCACGATAATTGCTGTGCCACGGATGTTGGTCATTTCTTTCGGTGTTTCGCCGCGAGAGATACGGTGTGCAATTTCTGCTACCGCACGTTCTGCATTACCGTACAAGAGGATATCGGCTTTTGAATCTAGCAGTACTGAACGACGTACTTTGTTTGACCAATAATCGTATTGGGCTGTGCGACGAAGGCTCGCTTCGATACCGCCAATAATTACAGGAACGCCTTTATAGGCTTCTTTACAACGCTGGCTATATACGGTTACTGCTCTGTCGGGACGCTTACCGCCAACGTTATCTGGGGTATAGGCGTCATCATGTCGGATCTTTAAATCAGCGGTGTAGCGATTGATCATCGAATCCATATTGCCCGCTGATACGGCAAAGAAGAGATTGGGTTTGCCGAGCTCTTGGAAAGCATCTTTTGATGTCCAATCTGGCTGCGCAATAATACCGACACGGAAACCTTGCGACTCTAGCAAACGACCAATAACAGCCATACCAAAACTTGGGTGATCGACATATGCGTCGCCACAGACAATAATAATATCGCAGCTATCCCAACCTAATTCGTCCATTTCGGCACGAGACATAGGTAAGAATGGCGCGATGCCGTAGCACTCGGCCCAATATTTTGGGTAAGAAAATAAGTGTTTGTCTGCTTTCATATTGGTTAGGTACTGCTGTTAGAGACGCGCATTCTATATCTACTCATGGATTTGACCAAGTGTTTGAAGTGTTAAAATAGATCAAAAAATAATCAATGGCTGCTTTCCTCACAAACTTCTTTGTCCTTGCCGCTGGTGAGGCGTCTCGTTTTGGTTCACCTAAGCAATTGGCAGAACTTCAAGGTGATACACTCTTGCAGCTCGCAGAGAGACGAGTGGAGACCTTAGCACAACGACTTCACGAGTCAGGGTACGAGTCTAAGTCTTATCTGGTTTTAGGAGCGAACAGAGAAAAAATATATTCTGCTGTCGATGCTCAGAAATGGACCGATGTGGTCGTATGTGAGAACTGGAAAGAAGGCATGGCAGCAAGTATTTATGCGGGACTTTCGCATTGTTTATCTCGGAAGAGCTTACTTAATCAAACCCAGCAGGGCACGCTCATTTTGTTGCTTGATCAGCCGGTATTGAATGATTCTGATTTAGTGCGTTTCTTGCTCAATGCTATTCAGAAAAACTGCATGTATGCCTCGGCCTATCCTGATTCGATTGGTCCACCAGTATACTTCCCAAAGCAATCAATGAATGACTTCATGCGGTGGTATGAGAGCGGAGGTAGACGGCCGAAGAAATTTCTTGGCGAACACGATGTAAAAGTTGGCAAAGTAGGGGGTGTTCAACAAGATGTTGATACGCCTGCAGACTTAGCAAATCTCGATAGGCCCGTGGTCTGAGCGCATTGCGAGTATGCTGTAAGGAAGACGCATAGTTAGTATTACGGTGTACAAGATCTATTATGATTGATCAGTAGATTATATTTGGGCGCGTCATTCATTCTTCGTTTGCAAGCTATAGTGATATGCGTGTATTAATTAGAACCTACCTTAATAAAAGAACAATATTCTATGTCTGATCATCCAGCTCCTTCAAGCTCTTCTAGAAGCATCTTTTTTTCATTGTCTCTCGTCGCCTTAGCTGGTGCATTAGCGTATTTCAGTTATGCATTAATTCGTGTTGTAGATCAGGTGCCAGAAATTCTCGAGCAACTTGATAAAAGCAGTCAGACTGTTGAACCGATTACCTCTCAGATCCCTGATGTTCTAGCAACAGTGAATAAAGTGAATGCTTCTATTCCAAATGTGTTGGAAGAAGCTAAAGCTTATCGTGAGTTAGTGCCTGAGATAATGACCGAGGTAGAAACTATACGAGCGACCTTGCCGGATGTACTGTCTCGGGTCGATGCGATTGATACTCGGATTCAAGAGGTGAGTGCTCAATTACCGCTTGTTCTCAAAACCGCATACAATGCGGTCGCTACCGTGAACCAGACTAATCAAACCGTTAAGGAAATTGCTCCTTTGGTTCCTGAAGTATTAGACCAGGTTGAAAAAACACGTGCTGAGATTCCTAGCTATCTCTCACGAGTTGAAAAAGTGGTTGCGACAGCCAAGGATATCTCAGAAGAGGCCGGAAAGGGCGCAGTGAAAGGGGTTTTAAAAGGCATTATTACTACGCCGTTTGATTTTCTAGCCAGCGCAGAAGAGAGATTGTTTGATCGTTTTAAAGGTGATGTAAATATCACTCAAGAAGATACGCATTTGGTAACAGAATCTATAAAAGTACTGTTGTCAGATCAAAGCTTGAGTCGGAAAACGTGGTCTAATGACGCCACCGGAAATTATGGTCATGTTGATGTCTTGAAGCGCTATCAAGGCTCTGAAGGGAAGTGCGTTAGTTTGAGCATGGTGATTGTGGCGGACGGAGAAGAAGAGAGCTTGGTGCGGGATGTGTGTCAGGACGATGCTGGGAATTGGGCAGTTGCTGAGTAGTCGTTTCAAATGAATGAAGTTTCAGAGTAAAAGGCCCGAGATTACTTTTTACTCTGAAAAAGTAATCCGCGATTACATTGGAATCAAGCCGCTAATCGCTGCTAGACCGACTGCAAATACCCCAATACTGACCGCTACAGCGTAACCATAGTATTTGGCACTTTCTTTTTTATGGCGTCGGATAAAGGTGTCGATCGCTTGCTCGGCAATGTCTTCAGCTGTGTGACGGGACATCTCATGTGCTTGCTGAATCGCGTCAGCTTGCATCTTTTGCCAAAACTCCGTGTCGATTTGCTGTGCGCTCTGCAATTGTTCTTTCAGTTCGTCAAAGTCAGGCGCTAGCGCTGCTTGGGTATCGATTTGTTTGACGATATCAGACTTAAGTTCTTTCAGCTGATTGCTAATGAACATGCTAACTTCCGTCGCTATCTCACCTTTGATTGCATCAGTCTTTTCTTTAATGCTTTGCTCATGCTCAGCCATTACTTTTTCGAGTAAAGCTTTTTGTTCTTGGCTTGTTTCGTTAACGAGATGCTTAAAGTGCTCGTGTTGGTCGTCAAATAAACCTGCCAACAAGTCGTGTAGGCGATTATTGATACTGCTGCGTACTGCGGTGCGAGCTGCTTCAATCACTGCATCTTCAGACAGTTCAGGTGCCGCTGCTTGTGAGACCGAGACTTTAGATACTACAGAAGGCGCTTCGCTTTCGATATTTACTTCTTGAGGCTCTAGGATTTCTGAAGAGGAATCCTCAGCAAGGGTGTTTTCAGGTTCAGGGAGTTCGTCGACCGCAAGCTCTTCACCTAGTAAATCGCTTGTTTCAACTTCATTAAGTTCAGCGCCTTCAAGATCAATCTCTTCAATATCAACATCAAGCTCGCTGTCGCTAATGCTTAGCTCATCAAGTTCAGTGCTGGTTTCTTCTATAGCACTTACCGCAGCGGCATTAGCCATGTCTTCTTCGAGTTGGCTAATAAGATCAGAAACACGGTGCGGCTCAGCAGGCTTAGTGAGCACATCGTAAATACCGTTTTTAATCACTTCTTCAGAAAACTCATCAGATTTTTTAGAGGTACACATGATGACAGGAACATGACTCGCGTTCGACATGGCTCGTATTTGCTTGGCAGCATCAACCCCGTTCATGCCGGGCATGAGCTGATCCATGAATATAACGTCGGGAACAGAACCACCTTCAACAATCTCAATTGCTTCTTCGCCTGAGCCTGCCATGCTCACTTCTAAATTTAGTTTTTCCAATAACTTGCGCAGAGCGAATCTTGCCACTTTGGAATCATCAACGATTAAAGCGCTCTTGATTGTCATGCTTAACCTCTTATATCTGCCGAGCAAAGCTCGATTTCAACAGTAAAATAAATGCGTTTTGGCGGATCGTGTGTCGATTACCAGCCGTCTAATTTAGGGCATTGCGTTGCACGGTAGCTTTTCGGACGATAACACACACCAGGTTCTGAAGAACGTGCCGTAAACACTTCACCTTCTTCAGTGGTGAGCGTTACTTTTCCAAAAGGTTCTCCATCTTTAAATGTACCGCTTATTTTGCTTCCGTTAGGGTTTAGTATTTCACCCTTGCCGTGATACAAGCCTTCAATAAATTGCCCTTCGTATTTCTTGCCACTGGCATACACTTCAACCCCTTTGCCGTGGAACAAACCGTTAGAGAAAGAACCTTCGTATGTGCCGCCATCTGGGTAAGTAAGGGTGCCATTGCCGTGGAATAGGTTGTCACTAAAACCACCAACATAAAGTAAACCGTCTCGGGTGGTTAGAGAGCCTTGGCCACTTAACTCGCCGTCGATCCAATAACCTGTATAGATGTCGCCATTGGCTTTGGTTTGTGTGCCATCCCCGTTAAATTTGTCACCAGAGAACTGTCCAACATAAGTGTCGCCATTGCTGCTGACGAATGTGCCTTGTCCCTTTCTTTCGCCTTCAAACCATTCACCTTGATAGCGTGAACCATCGCCATAGCGCGCGGAGCCATAACCATGAAACTGTCCATTGACGAATGAACCTTGGTAGTCGATGCGCGCGCCGTCTTGGTAGCGGCCCTCACCAGTTTGTACACCGTGCTCCCAAACACCGTTTCGGTAGTTAACGGTCGTGTACTGCTGGAGTTCTGCGACGATGGTCTGATCGCTATTTTTTGCGATGTATATTTCTTGACGCCAGTTTTGGAAACCGCCTTTGGTCACTTCAACTGTGTAAGTGCCTGGTGATAACTCAACTTCAAGTGCGCTAGACCCGTATGGCTTGCCGTTGATGAGTACGGTATCTCCATACACATTGGAGCGTACGGTGAGTTTTCCGCTAATCGCAACTGGTGTTGCAGGTGTTGCTACAGGCGGCGCTGTTTTAGGTGTCTGCATAGAAGCTGTTGATGGAACTTGATCAGCGAAGATTGGAGCGTCATCGGAATCACTAACTACGATGTTCTCATCAGTTTCAACCGAGCTTTCTGGTTCTGGTTTTTCTGACTCAAGTTCTGGTTCGACTAATTCTTCAGCAACTTGTGGTACTTCAGAAGTGCTCGCAGCATTAGTGTCGTGTAAATGAACGATACCTGCGCTTGCTAAGAGAAGGGCGAGTAAAAAATTGATGAACAATAAAGGTCTAATATCGACCATGAATGGGTCCTGTTTTAGCGTTTACACACTCGACTAACTCGAGACTACGTTTGTGTTTGGCTACGTCTAATGCATTGCTTTGGTTTGGCCAACAAAAATGAGTAGGTCTTTGTACTCCTCACATTAATTGGAGTCTAGACATAAAGTATTGATTTTGCTTGTTAACTGCGGGGTTTTGCTTGTTTTGTCACAAAACCATTGTTTTTGAGTGGTACGTATAAGCTTGGAGTTGAAGTTCGAAAAAATGTCACTATAAACGAGTGCTAATAAGTCTCTGTCTCTTGCAAGATAAACACTTGCTTGTCACAGTGTTAATCTTCATAGCTTAATTCAATCAACAGTTCAGTCTGGCCAACCATAAGGTGTTAATGATCAATGAGCCACCCGCAATTTGAATTTGTAAGAAAACAACGTATTGAATCTCTCGCCGTAGATGCTGAAGAGTACGTGCACAAAGGCACCGGAGCACGACATTTACACTTTGCTTCAGAGAACGATGAGAATGTTTTCTTGGTAGGACTAAAGACTGTTCCGACTGACAATACAGGTGTGGCGCATATCCTTGAGCACACTGCATTGTGTGGTAGCGAAAAATATCCGGTACGCGATCCATTTTTTATGATGATTCGCCGCTCTCTGAACACCTTCATGAATGCCTTTACTAGCAGTGATTGGACGGCTTATCCTTTCGCGAGTAAGAACAAAAAAGACTTTAATAACCTCTTAGATGTGTATCTAGATGCGGTCTTTTTCTCGCGCTTGGACGAGATGGACTTTCTTCAAGAAGGGCATCGCGTAGAATTTGAAGAGGAAGGTAACGCAGATTCGCCATTGGTCTATAAAGGTGTTGTGTATAACGAGATGAAAGGCGCAATGAGTTCGCCGGTGAGCCAACTTTGGCAGACACTCACTCGTTATGTGTTTCCAACTTCGACTTACCATTACAACAGTGGTGGTGATCCCGAACATATTACCGACCTCACTTATGATCAGCTGAAAGCTTTCTATCGCAAGCATTATCATCCGAGTAATGCGGTATTTATGACCTTCGGTGATATCACAGCCGAAGAGCATCAAGAGACATTCCACAACAATGTCTTATCGCGTTTTGAGCGTTCAAATGATCTAGCTATTGTGACTGACGAAAAACGCTATTGTGCGCCGCTCACTGTCGTTGAAAATTACCCAATTGATGAAAACGATGGTATTGAAAATAAAACACACATCGTGATGTCTTGGTTGCTCGATCACAGCTTTGATTTAGAAAGCAATCTTGAAGCGCACTTGTTGTCGAACGTGTTGTTCGAGAACTCTGCAGCGCCATTGCAGAAAGCACTCGAGCAAACTGAACTAGGGCAGGCACCATCACCGTTGTGTGGACTTGAAGACTCTAATAAAGAAATGTTGTTTGCTTGTGGCATTGAGGGAAGCGAGCCGGAGCGCGTCGCAGAGTTCGAAAAGCTTGTGATTTCTGTTCTCGAAGATGTGGCACAGAACGGTGTTCCGCAAGAGCGACTAGAGGCTGTTCTTCATCAGTTAGAACTGAGTCAGCGAGAGATCTCTGGTGATAGCTACCCATATGGTCTGCAGTTGATTTTGGCAGGGTTGTCGCCGATGTTGCATGGCGGGGATCCGGTCGCACTACTTGATTTAGATCCTGTTTTAGAGCGCCTACGCGAACAGATTAAAGATCCTGATTATATCCAGTCACGAGTGAAGAGACTGCTGCTTAATAACGCGCATCGCGTGACTTTGGTAATGAAACCAAATCAAGGCTTTGATGCTGTTCGTGCGAGTCTGGTTGAAGATGAGCTCGCTGCGAAAAAGTCAGCAATGAGCCCTGAAGAGTTAGAAAATGTTGAGAGCAAAGCGAAAGCGCTCAAAGCTCGACAAGAAGCGAAAGACGATGAATCTATCTTGCCTAAAGTTGGTATCGAAGATGTTCCGAGTGAGCTTTACAGGCCACAAGGTACGATTGTAGGGGGTGCGTCTAAGCTGACGCAATATGAGCAAGGCACGAATGGTCTTATTTACCAGCAAGTCATTTTCGACTTGCCTGCCTTGTCTGAACAAGAGCAGCAATTGCTTCCGATCTACACAGCTATCGTCACGGAATTAGGTGTTGCTGATCAGAGTTATTTGGAAATGCAGAATCAGCAGTCAGCTGCAACAGGTGGTATTCATGCATTTTCTAGTGTGAAAGGTGGAGGTGCTGATGAGCAAGACGTTAAAGGAGTGCTTGTTTTCAGTGGTAAGGCTTTACGTCGAAATGCGCAAACCTTGAATCGTCTCTTACATGATTACATAAACAATGTTCGTTTTGATGAGACCTCTCGCATGCGAGAACTAGTCTCTCAGATGCGCGCGCGTCGCGAACAATCTGTTGTAAATAACGGCCATAGCTTAGCAATGGGTGCGGCTTCTAGCGGTATGAGTCCGGCAGCTAATCTGGCTTATCGTCTAGGTGGATTGCAAGGCATTAAATCACTGAAAGCGCTGGATACTTCTTTGAATGAAGAGTCCGCATCGCAACAGTTAGCAGATCAACTATCTGAGCTTCATAATAAAGTTATTGCGATGCCAAGACAGTACTTGGTTGTTGGTGAAGCGGAAGCTCTCGAGACTTCGAAAGGCTTAATACAGGCAGAAGCTTTAAGTGAGTCGGCGAACGCAGAAAGCTTTAGTTTGCCATCAATACGTCAAGCAAATAAGCAAGCTTGGATTACCAATACACAAGTTAATTTCTGTGCGAAAGCATTTGCTACAGTACCGGTTGAGCATGAGGATGCACCGGCTTTGAGTGTGTTAGGTGGTTTCTTGAGAAATGGTTTCTTGCATCGTGCTATTCGTGAGCAAGGTGGTGCGTATGGTGGCGGTGCTAGCCAAGATAGTGCAAGTGCATCATTCCGCTTTTTCTCCTACAGAGACCCTCGCTTGAGCGAGACCTTGTCTGATTTTGATGCATCTATTCAGTGGATGTTGAATGAAGAGCATGATCCTGAGCAGCTTGAACAGGCGGTATTAGGTGTTGTTTCGCAAATAGATAAACCTCGTTCTCCTGCAGGTGAAGCAAAAGGGGATTTCCATAGTGAGCTGTTTGGAAGAACACAAGCGAAGCGAGATCAATTCCGACAAGCCGTACTTAAAGTAAGCTTGGATGATTTGAAGCATGTAGCTAGTACATATCTCCAAGATGAGAATGCGAGTGTTGCTGTTGTTTCTAACTCGGCGAATGAAGAAGCATTGCGTGATTTAGGCGTGGAGATTCAAGAGCTATAGGCAAGCGGTTAAATGGTTGAGAAAGGTCTGTATTCTAAGACTCTCTCAACCATTTTTTCTGATTAAATTACCCATCTATTGGAATCATTAAATAGATTCCGCTCATGATCAATGCGAGCCCAAGACAGCGCAGTTTCCCAAAGTTCTCTTTTAAAAAAACTACACCAAATATCACCCCAATGACGATGCTTGATTGCCTCAGAGCAACAAGATAAGACACGTTTTCAGTCGCATGCATAGCGATCAAAACCAAAGAGTATGTGAGTGTCATGATGAATGCTGTCATGGCACTGATCTTCTTTTTATTCGACACAACATCGCGCCACGCGTCTCTTCCAGATTTAGATACGAAGAGTATTGTGCACATGGCAATCATTGACGATGCCGAAAGACACCACATGTATATCAATGCTTTGACGCTCTCACTCTCATTAAATTGAGATTGGCTAGCGAGAGAATTTAATACCGTTTGGTCAATAAGCGTGTAGCCTGTTGTTCCGATAGCAGCGAGTAGGGCATGTAATAAGCTCGAGCTGAGATGCTCGTTATACTCTGTTTTACGAGGCCAGCTTATCGCGATGCAGCCCAGTAAAATTCCTAATGCGCAAAGGCTTTGTATAAAGCTGAATTTCAATTCGAACAGTAGAAAGGCAGCGAGTGGTGTGAAGATTACCGGTAACGCCCTTGCTAGAGGATAAGACACTGAAAAATTACCGTGTCGGTATGCGCCCGCTAGTCCAACGAAATAAAGCGCCTGGCATATTCCCGTGAGTGCAATTTCTATCGGGTAATGCTGAATAACAAAAACAACACTTTTGAATTTAAGCAATACGATTGGGCTTAGTATTAGGGTTGCCGCAGCGCTTACCAACGCGAAGAACGAGAGAGACGGTGTTTGCTGCTTGCTTATGACATTCCATAAGGCGTGACAAAAAGCAGAAGCAAGCACCAAAACAACAGCAATGTAGGTCATATCAGTTTTTAATCAGTCTCTCTAATAAAGGACGAAAGTAGCTGAGCGGTGCCGCACCTTGATCGATTTTTTTGCCTTCATCATCGTAACGGCGCAATGCGATGGCATTGCTGAAGCTGTTAGATTGTTCGAACGAACGCATTTGTTTTTCAGTCATCGGTCCTCCTTGCACAGCAAGACTTTGTTTTGAAGCCTCACTTAAGCTATTTAGATAACCGTCATCTTTTGCGCACAAATAACGCTTAGCGGCTACGTGCAATCGAATCGGGTCTGTGATCTGTTTCGGAAACAACGTATCAAGCATGGTTACGCCGACCCGCTCGTGGTGAAAGTCTTGTTCGTAATTTGCGTTATGTTCATAGGCGTGAAAGTGGCCAATATCGTGCAACAAGGCTGCCGCAATCAGAGCATCACCTGCATCCTCTTGTTCTGCTAGTGTTGCGCATTGGCGCATATGTAGGCTTTGCGAGACACCTTCGCCATAGTGCTCGTTGCCATATTGTTCGAATAAACTAAATAGCTCGTCGATGCTTTTTAACGCGATTGCCTCGCTCATGGGCGCTCTCCCCTCATAAGGCGTGCATTGATACGCTCGATCACATTTGGGAGCTCGGCGACGCTATCGATAATGTAGTGCGGGTTTACTTTGGCGAGTTTTTCTTCGGCACCTTGTCTTAGGTTTGACTGTTCTTCCTGATTGAGCGCTTCCCACTGCGCTTGTCGCAGTCCAAGGGCGTTGCCTGAAATGGATACACCAACTGTCCACATGCCAGCATGGCGGCCTTCCTCTAGTCCCGTTTCAGTGTCATCAACTTTTATACAAGTCGCCGCGTCAAGTATACCGAGCTCTTCCATGACTGCTTGCGCCATATATGGGTAAGGACGCCCCTTGCTAACTTGTGTAGCGCATACATTCGACTGGGTAGTGAAACCTTGTTGCTCGGCTGTTTTTGCAACTAAGGCGTACATCTCTTCGTTGTAACCAGTATTCGAGCCGATTTTGATCTTTTTGTCCTTAAGGTAGGCCATCGTATCTAAACAGCCCGGGATGACCTGACTAAACTCTTGGATTGTCTCTAATTGCAGTGGTAGAAACTCATGGTATAAGCGTTGTACATCTTTTTCAGATGGGCTTCTTTGATAAAGAGTCTCCCACTGCTGTGCAATCTTTGGCATGGCGAGCATTTGTCGAATGTGCTCGCTCTTCTCTGTGCCCATTGGAGCGCGACAGTCAGCATCGCTAACCGTAATGTCTTCATGTTCGAATAAAGCTTTGAACGCTTCTATCGGTGCGACAGAACCGAAATCAACAGTGGTGCCTGCCCAATCAAAAATGGCGGCTTGAACAGTGTTATTTGTGTTGTTCATAAATATCTCGCGTGTTTATAGCCAATAGCGTTCTTCAGAAACTGCTTGAATAAGTCTTTGAATATCTTCAGGAAATACGTGGCCAATCGTGCCGATTCGGAAGCAATCTGCTTGGCTTACTTTTCCGGGGTAAATAACGAAACCGCGTTTTTTTAATCCGTCATAAAAGGTATTGAAGCGATAACTTTCATACTGCGGGTTTAAAAACGTACTAATAAATGGTGAGCGTAAATCACCTTGTAGTAAGGTTGTGAAGCCAAGCTTTTCGATGCCGGCGATAAGGGTATCTCTATTTTTCAAGTAGCGTTGATAGCGCGCTTCAACACCGCCTTCTTGTTCTAATTCGATAAGAGCTTGCTCAAATGCGCGTACAACATGAGTTGGTGATGTAAAACGCCACTTGCCAGGGTCTTTCTCCATCGCTTGCCATTGATCAAATAAATCTAAGCTGTGTGAGCGCGCTAGGCCTTCACATTTGGCAATAGAGGAATGCTTTGCGAGCACAAACCCAAAGCCAGGGACGCCTTGAATACATTTGTTGGCGCTACTGATTAAAAAGTCGATATTTAACTCAGCCAGATCAAGAGGAATGCCGCCGAAAGAACTCATAGCGTCGACAATGAAGGTGCAGTTGTTTTCTTTGCAGACATGACTGATGGGCTCAATGGGGTTGAGCATTCCCGTCGTTGTTTCGCAATGAACCATTGCGACATAGATGTCCCCGGAAAGCTCCTTTAACACCTGTTGTAGTTTGGCGGGGTCGACAGGAGATGTTTCTCCGTAATCGATCAGACTAAAAGGAATGTTCAGGATCGAAGCCATGGTTGCCATGCGTTGTCCATAGGCACCATTAGCGAGTATGACTAAATGTCCTGATGCGGGTATGACTGAACCAAGTGTTGCTTCGACAGAGGCTGAGCCGCTACCTTGCATCAACACAGCAGTGTATTCGTCTTGGTATTCCTCACTAGTTGCAAGTTTTACCAAGCGCTGTCTGACGCCTTGAACAAGTTGTTTGTAGTCATCATCCCAAGTACACCAATCGCGTAACATGGCATTTCTCACTCCGATGCTTGTTGATAGAGGGCCAGGAGTAAGAAGTAAATAAGGGTTTATCGGTGCATCCATTTTGGTCGTCATAAGTAAATCTCAAAATTATTGGTATATACCAGTTGAGCGAGATACTATGTGCACCTTTAGGTAAGGGTCAACGCTTTACCTGCAAAATTCATAAAAGTGAAATATACGGAGATCAGACAGTTGAGGTCTGATAGATAAAAGAATCATGGGTACATTAGCGAACGCAATAAAAGAGACTCTGACGGAAAATATCATGAGATGGAGAGGGGAAGGCGAGATGAAACTACCCTCTGAGCGATACTTGAGTGAGCAACATTCAACAACGCGGGTAACAATCCGAGAGGCTTTGAAGTTGCTAGAAACAGAAGGCTTGATTTATCGGGAGAACCGACGTGGTTGGTTTATATCCCCACCTAAATTGCGTTATGACCCAAGTGTTCATGGACGAGTTAGTTTTGTCGATTATGCAAGGCAACAGGGTTTTCAACCGAGTACCCAACTCCTTTCGATTAAGTTGACCGTAGCGGACCGCTATATAGCTTCGGAAATGCAAATTGCTGTTGGTAAGCCTGTATATCAAGTGAACCGCTTACGTAGCCTAAATGGACGGCCCGTTTTATATGAGCAAATGCTATTGCGGGCAGACCTGCTACCAAACTTAGATAGGTTTGATTTAGAAGGTTCTCTGCATGCGTTATTGCGCAGCGAGTATGGAATGACTGTGCAAAAAGCAGACTTTGAAATTTCGGTATCGATACTTCCAAATGACGTTGCTCAAGCCTTATCTGCACCAATGGGTGTATCGTCATTAAAGTTTCAGCGCAAGTATCGCAATCAGCATGGCGAGATCTTCGAATTTGATCATGAGCTATGGCGTCATGACGCCATTTCAATCAATTTTGATATTAACAACTAATTCGTTGAGTTTAATTCTTTGTTCTTCTGCCACTGACGCGAGGTCATAAAATTGTCATAACAAGTTCACTGTATTGTCACATTTGGATACTTAAATGTTTCTCACCTGGTCTATACCAATAACTTAGAGGAACAAGCCAATGGCTATGATGAAGACAATGAAGAAGTGTGTTGCAGGTGCAGCATTGATGGCCCTTAGTGGTCTTGGAATGGCTGCAACAGAATTAACTGTATATACAGCGTTTGAAGCAGAAGATCTGAAGCGTTATAAGGCAGAATTCGAAAACAAGAATCCTGATATCAAAGTCAATTGGGTACGCGACTCCACAGGCATCGTTACTGCTAAGTTGCTTGCTGAAAAAGAAAATCCGCAAGCAGACGTTGTTTGGGGTTTAGCGGGCACATCACTGCTTATTCTTAAAGATGAGCAAATGCTAGAAACCTATAAGCCTGTTGGTTTTGAAAAACTATCGCCGAAGTTCCGTGATAATAGCGCAGAAACGCAATGGGTAGGCCTAGATGCATGGATGGCTGGCTTATGTGTGAATACCGTTGAAGCACAGAAAGCGGGTTTGCCTATGCCAAGCTCGTGGGAAGATTTGACCAAGCCTGTCTATAAAGGCCATGTCATTATGCCTAATCCAAACTCTTCAGGTACTGGCTTCTTAGATGTATCAAGCTGGCTACAAATGTTCGGAGAGGACAAAGGTTGGGAATACATGGATGCGCTTCACGAAAACATTTCACGTTATACCCACTCTGGTTCAAAGCCTTGTAAATTGGCCGCCGCTGGTGAAACGCCTATTGGTATTTCATTTGCATTTCGTGGCGCAAAAGAAAAAACAAAAGGCGCACCAGTTGAAGTGGTCTTTCCTTCAGAAGGTTTAGGCTGGGACGTAGAAGCGGCAGCGATTGTTAAAGGTACTGACAAGCTAGACGCTGCGAAAAAGCTTATGGACTTTGCAGTCTCTGAAGATGCAATGCGTATGTATAACGTTGGTTATGCAATTGTTGCAATACCAGGTATTGCAAAACCAGTTGAGCATTTCCCAGAAAATGCTGAAGAACTCATCATAGATAACGATTTTGGTTGGGCTGCTAAGAACCGTAAAGACATTTTGTCTACGTGGGCTAGCCGTTACGACGGAAAATCTGATCCGAAGTAAGGCTTTCCCAACCAGCCACGACTCCGACGTAGCTGTTGTTGCGCGGTGCCTTTGGGCACCGCTTTTTTGAGTTCTACCCATCCATTGTCTGCGAGTCTCATTATGAGTTTTTTAAGCGTAAATCAACTTTCTAAGTCATTCGGAAATTTCAATGCTGTCGATCATGTGTCATTTGAAATTGAAAGAGGAGAATTTATTTGTTTTCTCGGGCCATCAGGCTGCGGAAAAACGACGCTGCTTAGAATGATTGCGGGCCTCGAATTGCAGGATGAGGGGACAATTATTCAAAATGGAATCGATATTTCTCGGTTGCCAGTAAGTCAGCGTGACTTTGGGATTGTGTTCCAAAGTTATGCTTTATTCCCGAACCTGAACGTGTCGGAAAACATTGAATATGGTTTGAAGAATGCAAAGGTCAAGAAAGCCGAGCGACGGGCGCGCGTTACTGAACTTGTTGCCTTGATGGATCTTCATGAGCACGTCGATAAATATCCTCAACAGCTGTCTGGTGGTCAGCAACAGCGTGTTGCTTTAGCGCGTGCTTTAGCGCTGAAACCGAGTTTACTGTTACTGGATGAGCCATTGTCAGCACTTGATGCAAAAGTGCGCACAAGGTTGCGATCTGAGTTAAAACAGTTACAAAAACGCTTAGGCATTACCACTATTATGGTGACGCACGACCAAGAAGAGGCCCTGAGTATGGCCGATAAAGTGGTTGTGATGAATCAAGGCAGAATTGAACAATGTGCTTCGCCTAATTTGGTGTATCGCAAACCGGCATCAGAATTCGTTGCAGACTTCGTTGGGTCGATGAATATTTTCTCGCTTGAAGCTGAGCGTGAAAGTCAGGCGACGAAAGACTTGCAGACCCATTTAGATCTTCATTCGACAAGTGCTTCTCTCGCAATTCGTCCAGAGCATTTGGTGTTAGAGGGTGATGTAGAGTTCGGTCTTGCGAGTGAGAAAGGCGTCGTTGTCTCAGCTCGCGTCGAGGCAATTGAGTATTTCGGCCGATTCGTTTCTATTCAATTGGTATGTGATGCTTGGGGTAAGAGTCTCGAAATAGATTTGCCATCTACCAAGCTGCAATTTTTTGACTTGAGTTTAGGCGCACAGCATAAAGTTGCCTTGCCGAAAGAAGCGCTGCATGTGTTTTCTCAAGATGCGGAGACGGCTTAGTGACTACCTTAACTTTAAATCTTCGTTCTTGGTTTAACGGTTTATCTGAAACGGATCGAACTATCCGCTTGTTTGTTCAGTTGGGTGTTATTGGGGCATTGAGTGTCGCAATTTTGCTCCCTTTGTTTTCTTTACTGAGTAAAAGTGTTGAGGATAGTGATGGACACTTTGTTGGTCTGGATAACTTTTTAACGTATTTTGGTTCGCAGGGTTTACAGCAGTCTTTATCTAACTCCTTGTTTATATCTTTGGTCGTGACTTTAATTGTCGTGGTCTGCGCATTTCTTTACGCCTATGTACTAACGCACTCTCGCATTCCTGCAAAAGGGCTGTTTAGATTTTTAGCGATGTTGCCGCTGTTAGCGCCTTCTTTACTGCCAGCTATCGCGTTGATTTATATCTTTGGTAAGCAAGGTTTTTTGCGAGAATGGTTGTTCGGTGCCGAGATATACGGCCCTATTGGAATAGTGATGGGGAGTGTATTTTGGATTTTTCCGCACGCGTTCATGATTCTTTATACCGCTCTACGCCAGAACGATGCGCGCTTATATGAATCAGCAAATGCTTTGAAAACGAGTGCTTTTCGAACCTTTATGACGGTTACGCTGCCGAATGCTCGTTACGGACTGATTAGCGCTGCACTTGTTTCATTTACTCTTATGATTACTGACTTTGGTGTTCCCAAAGTGATTGGTGGTCAATATAACGTGCTCGCCACTGACATTTACAAGCAAGTTATCGGGCAACAGAATTTTCAAATGGGAGCGGTGGTGAGTCTCGTGTTATTGGCGCCTGTATTAATCACCTTTGTTGCTCAGCGTTATGTCGAATCGAAGCAAAAAGTCACCGTAACATCTAGCAGCAAGCCTTATTTGCCCTCTAAAAAGCTATCGCGTGATTTACTCGGTCTTTTGGTGTGTCTGCCTATTCTGGCATCGATGCTGCTCGTAGTTGGTACCGCGATTTATGCGTCTTTCGTGACTTATTGGCCTTATAATTTGTCATTTTCTCTGAACAATTATCAGTTTGATTTGATGGATGGCGGAGGCTGGGCCTCGTTTGGTAACTCTTTGCAGATGGCAGCTTGGACAGCTTTATTCGGCACTCTATTGATTTGGTTTGTCGCATACTTTAATGAGCGAGCTGCGCAGAATGTCTTCTTGAAGCGAATTGTTCATGCGCTCGCAATTTTGCCAATGGCTGTTCCTGGCATGGTGCTGGGTTTAGCATACATCTTCTTTTTTAATCAGCCTAACAATCCTTTGAACAGTGTGTATGGAACAATGACGATATTAGTTCTTTGTACTGTTGCGCACTTTTATACCGTGAGTCATCTAACGTTTTTAACTGCGTTGAAGCAGCTAGATAAGTCTTTTGACGAAGCAGCTGAGTCGATGAAGGCAGGTTGGTTTAAGCGCTTTATAAACGTCAGTACGCCACTGTGTTTGTTGACCATTGTAGATGTGTTTTCCTACATGTTTATTAATGCGATGACTACTGTATCAGCCGTTGTTTTCTTGTATTCGCCAAACACGATTCTCGCTTCGATTTCTGTACTAAATATGGATGATGCGGGTGATCTTGCACCGGCCGCTGCAATGGCGGTTTTGATTATGGCCGCATGCGCTAGCGCACGTTTACTGCATTGGCTCGTCACTGAGCTGATCTCGCGTTACCTGCAACCATGGCGCAATAGAGCAGTATAGAAATGGCGCTTGGTAAAGTTAACTCAAATGTTGTCGATGTGCTCGTTATTGGTGCCGGCATACTGGGCGCGTCGACAGCCTCTTATCTTTCAAGAATGAATAAAAAAGTGGCGATTGTTGATGCGCAATTGCCTATGCGCGGAACCACCGCGCAAGCTGCATCGGTGTTGATTCGTCATCGGGCGGATAGCACACGGCAAGCCATGATGGACGAGACGTACCATAAGATTTTATCTTTCGAACAAGATAAGCCAGATAGTACTGGCTTTATGCAAACGGGCTGCGTGCATGTTGGTGGAACACCAGCTGCTGATGCAAGCGCCATGAGGGCTCATGATAGCGCTCACGACGCAGGTAGAGAGAGTGCGTTTCTTCGCCCCCAGCAACTTAAAAAGATTTGTCCTTGGTTAAACGTCTCTAAGGAGGCGGCTGTTTGTTTAGATGAACAAGACGGTTATGTTGATGCGTATTCGCTTGGCAATGCTTATTTAACTGATGCGGTGAGTCATGGCGCCCGACTAGTAGTTGAACGTTTTGCACATTCTTTGATGATAGATGGACAAGGCTGTTTAACAGGGGTGAAGTTTAGTGATGGTGGATGTATTTATGCTGACTCTGTCGTTTTATGTGCAGGCCCATGGAGCACTAAATTTTTATCACATGTTGATGTGATGTTACCGATGGCGCCAGTTCGTAGCCAATATTGGATGGTTGATGGTATTTCATCTCTTGATCGTTTTAGTCCTATTACAGTGATTCCAGACGCCTCTTGTTACACCAGGCCCGATGGTAATGATCTTTTATTTGGTTATCGTGATAGCTCGATGATTTATGGTAGCCCTGAGGAGCTTCCGATTGATCTGTTTGGGTATCAGTTCGATAAGAGCGAAGGTGAACGCGATTTAGAGGAGGCTTTTTTAGCGCTTGAGCCCTTTGTTCCGAGTCTGTTGAATGCCGGGATTAAACACTACACAGCGGGAGTATCTAGTTACACGCTCGACGGGCAGTTTGTTCTTGGTTCGGTTGAGTCCATTCCTAACCTTTATGTTGGAACAGGATGTTGCGGTTCAGGTATCGCGATGAGTGCAGGCTTTGGGAGAGTATTGAGTGAACTTGCGTGCGGATTAACGCCCTATTTGGATATCAGTGCATACGCGCCAGACAGAATGCCTGACGCCATGCCTTTTGATCCTACTTTTCAATATCAATGCGCCGCGGCACGGTCACGAAAAGCGTAAGTAGAGCGGGTTAGCAGCGTCTTTGTAAATTGCACTGCACCATAATACGCGTCGCGATTTCTTCAACGGAATAATCGGTAGTATTCATGCTTGGCAGGCGCTCTCGTCGATACATGAGTTCTACTTCTTCTACTTCGTAATTGCATTGTTTCATCGTTGCGTAACGTGAGTTTGGTTTTCGTTCGTGGCGGATGAGAGACAGACGCTCTGGGTCGATCGTGAGCCCAAACAGTTTCTCGCGATAGTTTTTGAGTGTTGCAGGGAGTTTTTGATCTTCGATGTCTTCCTCAGTAATCGGGTAGTTTGCTGCACGAATCCCGTACTGCATCGCAAGATACAAGCATGTTGGTGTTTTGCCGCTGCGTGATACACCAATTAAGATAACGTCTGCTTCATCATAGTGCTTGGTTCTTGCTCCGTCGTCGTTATGAAGTGCATAGTTGATTGCCTCCATACGATCTTCGTATCCAGAACTTTCGCCAATTCTCGCGCGTCCCACTTCTTCACTAGGTTTGGCATTAAGCTCGTCGGTTAATGGGCCCAAGAATGCTCCAAATACATCGATTTTTAATGCGTTACTGCTAGCGATTATTTTACGAATATCGTCATCGACAAGTGTGTCGAAAACGATTGGTCTCGCGCCATCTATTTCTGCTCTCGCATTAATGCGTTCTACAACTTCTTCTGCTTTTTCGATGGTGTCTACGTAAGGTAGTGTGTCCTTTTCAAACTCAATTTGATCGAAGCGTTTTAGTAGGCTCACTCCAAGTGCTTCACTGGTAATTCCAGTGCCATCAGAGATGAAAAATGCAGTTCGTTTGTTACTCATATTCTTCGGTACCGCGTAAAGAGAAATAGATATTTAGATTGCCCGTTATTTAGGCCTTTCTGATGCTGAATTAAGCTAGCATAAAGTGGTATGATGCGCACCTTTGAAAATCTAGCATTCTAAGAATAGAGAGTTTGAAGTCGCGTCTAATCGTACGCGAACTCCCTGTCTCTGGCGTTTATTGTTTTTGGCGACTTACGGTTAATAGGAGCTTCGTCTTGCAAGAATATATTGTTTGGTTCGATCACTTAGGGATGAATGATGTCGAACGTGTTGGTGGAAAGAACGCCTCTTTAGGGGAAATGATCGCAAACCTTAGCGGCGCAGGTGTTCGAGTGCCGGGCGGTTTTGCCACAACCGCGTATGCGTTTAACGAATTTTTAGCAAATGATGGCCTTGCTGATCGCATTCATAAGACTCTAGATGCACTAGATGTTGATGATGTAAATAAGCTTGCTGAAGTTGGTGCTGAAATCCGATCTTGGGTGATGGATACGCCGTTTCCAAAGCAATTAGAAGATGAGCTCGACAAAGCATTTGCTGAGCTTCAATCTGGCAATGATGAAATGGCTGTAGCCGTTCGTTCATCAGCAACAGCAGAAGATTTGCCAGAAGCCTCGTTCGCAGGCCAGCAAGAAACTTTTTTGAACGTGCAGGGTATTGATGCAGTCAAACATGCGGTAAAAGAAGTATTTGCATCTTTGTTCAACGACCGTGCGATTTCGTATCGTGTACACCAAGGGTTTGCGCATATTGATGTGGCGCTATCTGCAGGCATTCAAAAAATGGTGCGTAGTGAGACGGCCTCAAGCGGTGTTATGTTTACGCTTGATACGGAATCTGGTTTCCGTGATGCCGTATTTATCACGTCCTCTTACGGTCTTGGGGAAATGGTTGTTCAAGGCGCGGTAAACCCTGATGAATTTTATGTGCATAAGCCAACTTTCGAAGCAGGGCGGCCAGCAATTTTGCGTCGTAACCTCGGCAGCAAAGCTCAGAAAATGATTTATGCGACAAGCGGTGATGAGCTTGTTGAAACTGTCAAAGTAGATAAAGCAGACCGTTTTAAATTCTCTATTACTGATCAAGACATTAACGAGTTAACGCAACAAGCGCTAATTATTGAAAAGCACTATGGCCGACCAATGGATATTGAGTGGGCGAAAGATGGTGACGACGGCTTGATTTATATTGTTCAAGCGCGACCTGAAACCGTTAAAAGCCGATCTAGCAGTGCAGTACTAGAACGTTATCTGATGAAAGAGACGGGTAATGTGCTCGTCGAAGGTCGAAGTATTGGTCAGAAAATCGGTAGCGGGCCAGTTCGTGTTGTGGATGTTTTAGCAGACATGGATCAGGTCCAAGAAGGTGATGTATTGGTTACTGACATGACGGACCCTGATTGGGAACCAGTTATGAAGCGTGCTTCTGCGATTGTCACAAATCGCGGTGGTCGTACTTGCCACGCTGCAATTATTGCCCGTGAACTTGGTATACCTGCTGTAGTGGGCTGTGGCGATGCGACAGAAAAACTGAAGTCGGGCGATAAAGTAACTGTTTCATGTGCCGAAGGTGATACAGGCTTTATTTATGAAGGCTTGCTTGATTTTGAATTGCGTGAAAACTCAATTGAATCAATGCCTGACCTACCATTCAAAATTATGATGAATGTTGGTAACCCTGATCGAGCGTTCGATTTTAGCGCCTTGCCAAACGAAGGTGTTGGCTTGGCTCGCTTGGAATTTATCATCAACCGTATGATCGGTGTGCATCCTAAAGCATTGTTGAATTACGATGCCTTGCCTTTAGAAATCCAAGAAACGGTTGACAAGCGCATCTCGGCTTACAACTCTCCTGTTGATTTCTATGTCGATAAGCTTGTTGAGGGTATTTCATCCTTGGCTGCTGCGTTCTATCCGAAGAAAGTGATCGTTCGTTTGTCTGACTTTAAGTCAAACGAATACGCGAATTTGATCGGTGGGAATTTATACGAGCCAGATGAAGAAAATCCGATGCTCGGTTTCCGTGGCGCATCACGTTATATCTCTGAAACTTTCCGTGACTGTTTTTATTTGGAGTGTCAGGCGCTTAAACGAGTGCGTGAAGAAATGGGTCTGGATAACGTCGAAGTGATGGTGCCATTCGTTCGAACCGTTGGTGAAGCGAAGCAGGTTGTTGAACTTCTTGAGTCTCAAGGTCTTAAGCGTGGCGAGAACGGTCTTCGTGTAATCATGATGTGTGAATTGCCAGCGAATGCCATTTTGGCAGAGCAATTCTTAGAGTACTTTGATGGTTTCTCTATCGGCTCGAATGACTTAACCCAATTGACGCTCGGTCTAGACCGAGACTCTGGCATCATCGCGCATCTTTTTGATGAGCGAAATGAAGCGATCAAAGCTTTGTTGAGTAATGCTATTCAAGCATGTAAGAAAGCAGGTAAATATGTCGGTATTTGCGGACAGGGCCCTTCGGATCACCCAGATTTCGCGCGCTGGTTAATGAATGAAGGTATCGATACTGTGTCATTAAACCCTGACTCTGTGCTTGATACGTGGTTCTATCTTGCAGAAGAAGAGCAGTAAGTAGTTAAAAGGAATAAGAATATGAGTGAAGAAAAAATTATCACCCCAGATTTATGTGACGAGTACCCAGACTTAGTTGAAGTCGTAGAACCAATGTTTCACAACTTTGGCGCGGTCGATGCGTTTGGTGGCGAGATCGTGACTGTAAAGTGTTTTGAAGATAACTCGGTAGTGAAAGAGCAAGTTGGCCTACCAGGCGAAGGCCGAGTTATGGTCGTTGATGGCGGTGGTTCAAAGCGTAATGCATTGCTAGGCGATATGCTTGCAGAGAAAGCTGCTGCAAATGGTTGGTCTGGGTTGATCATTTACGGCTGCATTCGCGATGTCGACGTGATTCGCCAAACGCAATTAGGCGTACAAGCGCTTGGTACAAATCCTCGTAAGACAGAGAAGCGTGGATTAGGTGATCTAAATGTTGAGGTGAAATTCGGCGGCGTTGTATTCAAACCAGGACATTACGTTTATGCGGATAACAACGGCGTGATTGTCTCGCCAGAGCCTTTGAGCATGCCTGCTTAAAACTTCGGTTGCGCTAAAAAAGCCCAGTCAAATGACTGGGCTTTTTGTTATTGGATCTAAATTGTCACTCTTGTTCCGACTCTGTGCCAGACTGTTCAAGTTCTTCTAATTCCGCGCGTTTAGCTTTTGAAATATAGGTCGACTTCTTTTTAGGCGCACGTTTAGCCGCCTCTTTTTTCATTCGCTTTTTATTGATTTGTTTGATTTTTTTTTGTCTGTTCATAGAGCTCTGTTTAAGTTTTTAATAAATAGGGGTGGTATCTTTAGAAAGTAGATCAATTATCTGAAGCTAGCAGAAAATAAAGATGAGTAATAAATACGACAAGTATAAGAAAAAGAAGTTTTGGAAAGAAATGTTACCTGCTTTAAGCATTTCTGGAACTGAAAACAAAGTAATCCCTGAATCCAAGTATTTTGATTTAGAGCTAAATCGAAGCACTTTGGTCGCGGAAGGCTATCAAGAATTTCCTGAGGTCTTATCCAATAAAGAGGTTACAAAACTTCGGGATGGAATTATTGCGCTTCATAAAAATCAGATGTTGCCCGTTTTCTGCATGTTGTTCGATGAATATTGGCAATGTGTTGCTAAATTTCAAAAGTTATTAGTCAATGTGTTGGGCGCAGAGGCTTTGATGCTGCCTGATTTTTGGGCATGGCATGTTGACCCGAAGAAAAGTGAGTCTGGATGGGGGCCGCATAGAGATAAACTCTCCAATACATTGACTCATGATGGTATGCCAAAAAGCTTAACAATGTGGATTGCTTTGAGTGATGCGACTCCGAAAAATGGGTGTATGTATATGGTCCCCGCAGATCAAGATCCATATTATCTTTCGTTTGATACGAAAGACGTTCCCACGGACATGCAGTCAGTTAGAGCGCTTCCAGCAAAAGCTGGGACTGCATTTATATGGAATCAAAGAGTGTTCCATTGGGGGGGTAAGAGTCAGAAGACGAGTGTTTCGCCTCGAATTAGTATTGCATTTGAATTTCAGAGGGGTGACATCGCTCCTTACAATGAGCCTCTCTTGCCTCTACAGCTATTCCCAGATTTTGAAACCCGCTTGAGGTTAGTTGGTAAGCAAATCCTCCAGTACAGGCATATGTATGGTTTTTCTGACGATTTGACGTCATTAGCTCAAAGCTTTTTTAAAACATCAGGCTAGCTTAGTGGTGACTCAAAGATTCACTCGCCGCGAAGGCGGAAGCCCATGCCCATTGAAAGTTAAAGCCGCCTAGATGTCCGGTAACGTCAAGAACTTCGCCGATCAGAAATAAGCCTTTTTGCTTTTTACTTTCCATTGTTTTGGAAGATACTTCATCTGTATTGACTCCGCCTAGCGTTACTTCAGCGGTGCGATAGCCTTCTGTGCCAGAGGGTTTGAGTGTCCAAGATTTTAGTTGCTGGGCAATCTTGCGCAGTGCTTTATCTTGCATTTCGCCCATTGGTGTTGTGGCTAGGTCCTTCCAAAACAGATCTTCAAGTTCTTGCACGAAAGATTTAGCTAGGCTCTTTGCGAGTATATTTTTGAGTATGGCCTTTGGTGCATTTTGTTTTGCCTCAAAAAGAACTGCTTCGATATCTGTTTCTGGAAATAGATTGATCTGTATTTCTTCTGAAGTGTGCCAGTAATTTGAAAGTTGCAATGCCGCGGGGCCAGATATCCCTCGGTGTGTGAACAGTATGTTCTCTCGAAACGTGCGTCGCTCGTTATACATCGCGCTGTCATGCGCCAAACCAGACAAACGTTCGGTAAGCCCTTTGGTGGCATCACTGAAGGTGAATGGAACAAGACCTGCCCGAGTGGGAAGAACCGAATGCCCAAATTGTTCTGCAACTTGATAACCGAACCCGCTAGCGCCCATTGTAGGAATAGATAATCCGCCGCTCGCGATGACTAATTGCTTAGCCTTGAAAGTACCGATATTTGTTTTGAGAACGAAATAATCGTTCTCGTATTGAATGTTATCGATATCGCACTTAGTGCGAATGTCGACCTTATCCGGCGGACACTCTTCTATGAGCATCTTAAGAATGTCTTTGGCGCTATTGTCGCAAAACAATTCGCCATGTTTGCGCTCGTGATAGGGGATTTGATGCTTTTCGACCAGTGAAATAAAGTCCCACTGTGAATATCGACTTAGCGCAGATTTAACAAAATGAGGATTTGCACAGAGATAGTTGTCGGGCTCGACAAAGTAATTAGTGAAGTTACAGCGTCCCCCGCCAGACATGAGTATTTTTTTGCCGACTTTATTTGCGCGATCTAGTACAACCGTATGTAGGCCTTTTTGTCCAGCAAATCCTGCGCACATTAATCCTGATGCGCCGCCACCAATAATGATCACGTCGCTGGTGGTAATGTAGTCATTCATAAGTATTAGCTAGATAAAGAGGTGGGGAAGTCTTCTTTGTATAGTTTTATATCTTTGATACTTCCAGATTCGGGGACTTTTGCATACCAAATGTGTTGATCCCAATCACCTAATACAATGCGTTTAGCAGGTTGGTTGTTGGCCGTGATCTCGTGAATGTCTGGTCGATGAGTATGTCCGTGAAGCAAAGCTTGTGTTTGTTTTTCTTCTAAAAGCTTGGTTATTTCTTCAGGGGTAACATCCATAATTTCAGTGTCTTTGCCCTTGTTCGACGCCATGCTCATTTCACGTAATTGCCTAGCGGTGGTGAGTCGGTCTGCGAGAGGTCGTGCTAGAAATGTTTCGCAAAATCCAGGGTCTCTAAGCATTTGGCGCAACTTCATATACGCCAGATCTTTGGTGCAAAAACTGTCGCCATGCGCTAGAAGTAATGGTTCGGCATTCAAGTTAATAGTGCTTGGATCTTGAAGCACTTCAACGCCTGTGTCTTTCGAAAATTGTTGGCCAATCAAAAAGTCACGATTGCCTGCCATAAAGAAGGTTTTGACGCCGCTTTCGGTTAGTTGAGCAAGACGCTTTTTGACCGATTGTTGAAGGAGCGTGTTTTCATCATCCCCGACCCAAGCTTCGAAGAAGTCTCCAAGGATATAAAGCTGACTTGCGTCGGATTCTATTTTGTCGAGAAAATAGAAAAAGGCTTCGGTTATATCTGGTCGAGACTCTTCTAAGTGTAAATCGGAGATGAAATAGATCATTGAATTAAGCGCTTGCTTCTACAACGCTTGCTGATTCAATAATCACTTCGTTCACTGGTACGTCTTGGTGGCCAGCTTTCATTGTGGTTTTGACGCTTTTGATTTTTTCAACAACATCCATGCCTTCCGCAACTTTACCGAAGACCGCGTAACCCCAGCCTTCAGTTGTCTCAGAGGTGTGGTTAAGGAACGCGTTATCAGAAACGTTAATAAAGAATTGAGCAGAAGCTGAATGCGGATCCATCGTGCGCGCCATGGCGATTGTGCCGATGTCATTGCTAAGACCATTGTTTGCTTCATTTTCAATGGTTTCGCGCGTTGGCTTTTGGTTCATATCGACATCAAAACCGCCGCCTTGGATCATGAAATTGTCGATAACGCGGTGAAAAATTACGCCGTCATAAAAACCGTCTTTCACGTATGCTTCGAAGTTTTTAGCGGTTACTGGAGCTTTTTCATAATCAAGTTCCAAGGTGATGTCGCCGTAATTAGTTTTCAATAAAATCATAGTTATTCCGTTGGATCTACAGATACATGATGCCAGTGCCAGTTAGTCGCACTCAGCCATTCGGCGCCGATTGTACAGTTTTGGGCTGTCAGACTAAACACTTGGGGGGATTAGTTTTGCTGAGGACGATTAATTTTTGTTGTGATTTGCGGCTAAGGGTTTGTTTTAAAAGCAGTTAGCTTCTATCGTAAAGACTTATCTGAACTCGTTAAAGATTGAAAAGTTTAATAATAAATAGGCAAATTATGTTGTTAGATGCTCCATTGACGGCGCTCAATGTCCCGCGCGTTAAAGCTCGATTAAGTAAAACAAGTGTTATCCCTGATTCTCTGGCTCAGGTCACATCGATCGATAAAACGCAAGAAAGAAACCCCGAATCAGTTGGAATGACGGCTAAAAATGTAGAGTCAATTTGGCGATCTGTTGAGGGTGTCTATCAGACGGGTACGCATCCCGCTATTTCTTTTTGCTTGCGACGTAAGGGTGAAGTGGTCTTGCAGCGGTCCATTGGACATGCTTCAGGTAATGGACCAGCAGACCACAAGTTGGCACCTAAGGTCTTGATGCGACCTGAAACTCCCATGTGTTTTTTCTCAGCTTCTAAAGCGGTCACAGCACTATTGATGCATATGTTAAACGAGAAGAAACTGATCAATCTGCATGATCCGATTAGTTTTTATCTTCCTGAGTTTGCCCGCAATGGCAAGAAAAACATCACGATTCATCAGGTGCTATCGCATCGCAGTGGTATTCCCGGTTTGCCTGAGGGGCTGCCGGTAGAAACTTTATGGGATAACGATACGATTTGGCGTTTATTATGCGATGCGGAGCCTGACTCGCCACGCGGTGACAAGTTGGCGTATCATGCGCTGACGGGCGGTTATATTCTCGAGCGTGTGGTCAGCAAGGTCACTGATAAGACGATTCAGCAAGTCTTAGATGAGCGTATTCGTAAGCCGATGGGCATGAAATACTTTAAGTATGGTATTGATGATGAATATGCAGACCGCGTCGCGATGAACTATGCGATAGGCTTGAAACCGCGTTTCCCAATTTCATATTTGATTAAACGCGCATTAGGTGGGCCTTTAGATTTGGTCGAAGATGTGACAAACGATCCTCGATTTCTGTCCGCGGTGATTCCAGCAGGCAATATTATGGGAACAGCAGAAGAAATGAATCGCTTTTTCCAGATGATGCTTAACGGCGGTGAATGGAAGGGAAAGCAAGTAGCGAAGGAGATTACGATTCGTCGAGCGATTCAAGAGGTTGCGAGTGTTCAGTTTGATCGTACCTTGATGATGCCAATGCGTTATAGCGCGGGTTTAATGCTTGGTGGCAAGCCAGTCGGTATTTGGGGTGCGAATAGTTCGGCTTGTTATGGGCATATTGGTTTAATCAATAAAATGGCTTGGGCCGACCCTCGAAGGGAGATTAGCGTTTCTCTTATGACTAGCGGCATTCCTATTGTTGCAAACAATATTCCTTCTCTTGTGCGTTTTGTTAACGCAATTTCTAAGAACTGTTCTATTACCAAGATATAAAACGTCTATTATAGAGGGCGCGTATTCCGGTATAATGCGCGCCCTTTCTATTGTTAGTTCTGTTCACTAGGTGAAACTCATATATGTCGGACACTGCACCAACTAAATCTAAGCACTTTCTTGAAACGATTATTGAAGAAGATTTGGCTTCAAATAAACACGAAGGTCGAGTTGTTACTCGCTTTCCTCCTGAGCCGAACGGTTATCTGCATGTAGGCCATGCGCGCTCAATTTGGGTTAACTTTGGTTTGGCGCAGCAATATGGCGGAGTTTGTAATCTTCGTTTTGATGACACAAATCCTGAGAAAGAAAGCCAAGAATTTATTGATGCAATTCAAGAGGATGTGCGCTGGTTAGGCTATGAATGGAATGGCGACGCACGTTATGCCTCAAGTTACTTTGATAAATTATATGAGTGGGCCTTACATCTTATTCGAGAAGGTAAGGCCTATGTGTGTGAACTCAGTGCGGAGCAAGCTTCTGAATATCGCGGTTGGGCGACTAAGCCCGGTAAAGACAGCCCTTATCGAGAGCGTTCTGTTGAAGAGAATCTAGACCTCTTTGAAACAATGAGAGCTGGTGGTTTCGATGAAGGGGCGGCTTCTCTTCGTGCGAAAATCGATATGGCTTCGCCAAATATGAATTTGAGAGACCCGATTCTTTATCGAATTCGCAAGGTTGAACATCACCAGACAGGTGATAAATGGTGTATTTATCCGAGCTATGATTTTGCGCATGGCCAAGAAGACGCGATCGAAGGCGTTACGCACTCCATCTGTACTCTGGAGTTTCAGTCTCATCGCGCTTTGTATGATTGGTTTGTTGAGAATCTTCCCGTTCCTACTAGGCCAACTCAGTATGAAATGGGGCGTTTGAACTTGAATTATACGGTCACCAGTAAGCGTAAGCTTAAGCAGCTTGTTGATGAGAATCATGTGGCGGGATGGGATGATCCAAGAATGCCAACCATATCAGGAATGCGTCGTCGTGGGTTTACTCCGAATTCGCTTAAAAGCTTCTGTGAAATGATTCCTGTAAGCGCTAAGAACAACAGTGATGTGGATGTAGCTCAGCTAGAAAAAGCGATTCGTGATGATTTGAATGAACAAGCTCCTCGCGCGATGTGCGTGATGAATCCTCTTAAAGTCACGGTCATTAATATTGATGAGGCTGACTCAGGTCTTGAGATGAAAGCTGCGAACCATCCAAACAAACCTGAGTTAGGCGAGAGAGTGATCCCATTCTCGGAAACGTTGTATATCGATAAAGCTGACTTCAATGAAGACAATACCTTGTCACGCAAAAAGTTTAAGCGCTTAGTGAGCGGAGAGTATGTTCGTCTTCGCAGTGCTTATATTATTAAGTCTGAAGAAGTGATTAAAGATGATGCGGGTGAAATCATTGAGCTTAAGGTCTCGCTTGTTCCGGGTACTGTCGGTGAGAACGTTGAGGGTGTAAAACCTCGCGGTGTGATTCACTGGGTCTCTGCAGAGCATGGAGTAAAAGCAACCATTCGCGATTACGATCGTTTGTTCTCCGACCCGAATCCTGATGCAGGTGAGGGTGATTTTTTAGCCCATATCAACCCGAATAGTTTGAAAGAATATGAAGGCGTTGTTGAACCAGCGTTAGCTGCAGCGAAGCCAGAAGATAGCTTTCAGTTTGAGCGAGAAGGGTATTTTGTTGCAGATCGTTTTGATCACGCGGCAGACAAATTGGTATTTAATAAAACGATCGGTCTTCGTGATGTTTGGAGTGGTAAATAATGTCTGAGCTTAAATTATTTAATACGCTGACTGGCAAGAAAGAAGTATTTAAACCTATCGAAGAGGGCAAAATTCGTATGTACGTCTGTGGTATGACGGTGTACGACTATTGTCATATTGGCCATGCTCGCGTGATGGTTGGCTTTGATGTGATTACGCGTTTCCTTCGTCATATCGGTTACGACGTCACTTACATTCGAAATATCACAGACGTTGATGACAAAATTTTTGCACGTGCGAATGAAAATGGCGAAGCGTTTGATGCCTTAACTGAGCGCTTTATTAATGCTATGCATGAAGATGAACGAGCATTGGGCACTTTACCTCCGACCCAAGAACCGCGCGCTACTGAGCATATGGGTAATATTATCTCGATGACTGAAACACTGATCGAGAAAGGCTTCGCCTACGCTGCTGATAATGGTGATGTTTATTATCGTGTTAAGAAGTTTGATGGTTACGGCAAACTCAGTAAGAAAAATATCGATGATCTGCAGTCCGGTGCGCGCGTTGGTATTGAAGAGTTGAAAGAAGACCCATTAGATTTTGCATTATGGAAAGCTGCAAAAGAGGGTGAGGCATACTGGGACTCTCCTTGGGGTAAAGGCCGTCCGGGCTGGCATATAGAATGTTCGGCAATGTCGACTTGTTGTCTTGGTAATACCTTCGACATTCATGGTGGTGGTCCTGATTTGAAGTTCCCGCATCATGAAAATGAGATTGCGCAGAGCGAAGCGGCTACTGGCGAAACCTATGTGAATTACTGGATGCATGCCGGCGCTGTCCGGGTTAATAAAGAGAAGATGTCTAAGTCTTTGGGTAACTTCTTTACTATTCGCGAAGTGCTTGAAAAGTACTCTCCTGAAGTGGTGCGTTACTTCCTCACATCAAGCCAATATCGCAGTCAAATTGATTATTCGGAAGCGAGCTTAGCGGAAGCGCAAAGCGCGCTAGATCGTATGTATCAATCTTTGCGTGGATTAGAGATTTCAGAAGTTGATCTTGAGGTCTCTTATGTTGACCGTTTCAAATCGGCAATGTGTGATGATTTCAATACGCCAGTTGCGCTAGCGGTGTTGTTTGATTTGGTTAAGGCACTTAATTCAGCGAAAGATGCAGCTGAGAAAAATCAGCTTGCATTTACGTTGAAGCAATTGGCTGGCGTTCTTGGTTTGCTTGAGTCGGATCCAGATGCTTATTTTAAACAAGCGCCGACACAAGATGGTGGACTGGCTGAAGATGAAATTGAAGCGTTGATTGCTCAGCGACTTCAAGCGCGTGCGGACAAAAACTGGGCTGAGTCAGATCGCATACGTGATGAGTTAGCCGAACAAGGCATTGTTCTTGACGATGGTAAAGATGGGACAACCTGGCGTCGCGCTTAGTTTACAAGTGTTTATGTGTAAAAAAGGCGACCTAAGGGTCGCCTTTTTTATTGATACGATATTGCTTTAGTCGTGAAGCTGCTCTGCAGCGTATAAGGTGTTTTCCATAAGTGTCGCTACTGTCATTGGTCCGACTCCACCGGGCACGGGAGTAATCCAACCAGCGCGTTCTTTTGTGATATCAAATTCCACATCACCAACAAGCGTCCCGTCTTCTAGGCGATTGATACCTACGTCAATAACAATAGCGCCGGGTTTAATCCATTCGCCTTTAACAAGGCCAGGTTTGCCAACCGCTACAACTACGATATCAGCTTGAGATACTTTTTCGGGAAGGTTTTGGGTGAAGCGATGGGTAGTAGTTACGGTGCAGCCAGCTAATAACAGTTCTAGGCCCATTGGGCGGCCGACGATGTTTGAGGCACCAACTATTACAGCGTCTTTGCCTCGTATTGTTTGTCCAGTTTTTTCGAGTAGAGTGATCACGCCTTTAGGTGTGCAAGGTCGTAAAAGTGGCATTCGCTGAGCTAAGCGACCTATATTAAAAGGATGGAAGCCGTCTACATCTTTGTCTGGTTTGATTTGCTCTAAAAGGTTGTCGCTATCAAGGTGGTCTGGAAGGGGAAGTTGGACAAGGATTCCATCTATTTCGGGGTCATTGTTATATTTGTCTATTAATGCTTCTAATTCGTGTTGTTGAGTGCTTTCCGGTAGAACGATCGCTTCGCTTTTAAATCCGACCTGCTCGCATGCATTGTTTTTGTTTCGAACATAAACTTCAGAGGCAGGATCATCGCCGACGAGAATGACGGCGAGTCCAGGACGTCGTTTACCCTGTTCGATCCTTTCAGCGACTTGTTTTGCGATCTCTTCCTTCAGTTGTGTGGCGACAGCTTTGCCATCAATTATTTGTGCACTCATGACTGTGTAACTGCTTTATATGGTTGCTATGTAGAATTGCGGGCATTTTGTCATGCTCATATCAGAATAAAAAGACTTTTACATAAGGGATTTGGTTGCTATTTATGCGCCGAAAAATAAATTAATAAATTAGTTGTTTTTGTTGTTGACGACCTGCAAAACCGTATGTATTATTCGCGCCATCTTGTTGAGGGGGTAACCCAAAGCAAGGCAAGTCGGGGTATAGCGCAGTCTGGTAGCGCGCCTGCTTTGGGAGCAGGATGTCGGGAGTTCGAATCTCTCTACCCCGACCACTTCTACAGCTAGTATATAGATAGTAGATAGGGTTCGAGCGCCCGTAGCTCAGTTGGATAGAGCAACGGCCTTCTAAGCCGTCGGTCGTAGGTTCGAATCCTACCGGGTGCGCCATTAAATGGTTGATCCGAGTAATGGTGGGCGTAGCTCAGTCGGTAGAGCTCAGGATTGTGATTCCTGCGGTCGAGGGTTCGATCCCCTTCGCCCACCCCAATATACTATATAAGTAAGGGCAACCCTTGCTGTAAGTAAAATATGTGCGAAAGTGGCGGAATTGGTAGACGCGCTGGATTTAGGTTCCAGTATCGCAAGATGTGAGAGTTCGAGTCTCTCCTTTCGCACCAAGTTTTACTTAGTTTGCAAAGTTTTTAATCCTAACTTTATATCCCTTCATTTATTGTGAATAAAGTGCTTGCCAAGTGCGGTATTGACTCTTACTATTCGTTCCCCATTATTTGCGTGCGGTTTGCCTGAGCGGTCTGGCTAGAAGGCGTTACGTTGCAGGCAAGCAAAGTTAATTAAGTTTTTGAGAATTGAGGAATTTCCATGCAAGTTTCTGTTGAAACAACATCTTCCATCGAGCGTCGCATCACTATTGGCGTTCCAGCAGAACAAATAGAAACGGAAGTAGAGCAGCGACTGCAGCAAACAGCGCGCACTGTGCGCTTAAACGGTTTCCGTCCAGGTAAAGTTCCAGCGAAAGTTGTTAAGAAGCGTTTTGGTGGTCAAGTTCGCCAAGAAGTTATCGGTGAATTGATGCGCAATTCATATATCGAAGCTCTAGGTAAAGAAGGCATTAACCCTGTTGGCTACCCTAAGTTTGAGCCGAAGCAGGTTGACGAAGGTAAAGACTTCGAGTTCGTAGCTGTTGTTGAGGTTTATCCAGAGCTTGAAAATATCGAGGTTGATGGAATTACTCTTGAAGAGCCAAATGCTGAGATTAAAGAAAAAGACATTAAAGAAATGATTGATGTGTTGCGTCGTCAGCATGGTACGCCTAAGTCTGTTAAGCGTAAGTCCAAAAAGAAAGACACTTTGGTTGTGGATTATAAAGGTTTCATTGGTGATGATCAGTTCCAGGGCGGAACAGCTGAAGATCAGCGAATCACACTTGGTTCAGGTCAAATGATTCCAGGCTTCGAAGAAGGTTTGGTCGGAGCCAAAGCTGGTGAAGAAGTTGAACTAAATGTTACTTTCCCAGAAGACTACGGTAACGAAGAATTGGCGGGTAAAGATGCTCGTTTTGAAGTTTCTGTAAAAGAGAATATCGAAATTAAACTTCCTGAAATGGACCAAGAGTTCTTCAGTAAGTACGGCGTAGACTCTGACGACGAAGATCAGTTTAAAGCTGAAGTCGTTAAGAATATGGAGCGTGAGCTTAAGAACGCGGTAGCAAATAACCTTAAACAGCAAATGGTGACACAACTGGGTGATCGTAACGATGTTGAAGTTCCACAAGGTTTGATTGATCAAGAGATTGATGCGATGAAACGTGAAGCTGTTCAGCAATTTGGCGGTGGTCAAGATATGGACTTGTCTCAGCTTCCAAATGAGTTATTCGCTGAGCAGGCGGCTAAGCGTGTTAAGACAGGTTTGTTGTTCGCTGGTATCGTTAAAGATAACGATATTAAAGCGGATGCAGCTAAGGTTGATGAGAAGATTCAAGAGATTGCAGGTACTTACGAATCACCTGAAGAGGTTATTGAGCACTACAATAAGCCAGAGAATCGTACACAGGTAGAAGCTGTTGTAGTTGAAGATGCGGTAATTGAGCTTCTTAAGGAAAAAGCAAAAACTAAGAAAAAGAAAATGTCTTACCAAGAAGCTGTGCAGTCTGCACAAGCGCAAGCGTAAACTTATTTTCTTTACAGGCCTGAAGAACGTTTGTTTTTCGGCTACACTTGAAAACAGCTGGTATTTTACCAGCTGTTTTTGATTTAGGGCTTGAAAAATGTCCGCACTGCCACGATGTAGGGAAAGGAAGATAAAATAATGAGCTACAGGGGTCCCATGAGCGAAGCACCATCAATTATTACCAATAGCGGCTTAGTGCCAATGGTTATCGAGCAAACCGCACGCGGCGAGCGTTCATTTGATATTTACTCGCGTTTGTTGAAAGAGCGAGTGATTTTCTTGGTAGGTCAAGTTGAAGACCACATGGCAAATTTGGTTGTAGCTCAGTTATTATTTTTGGAATCAGAGAATCCAGATAAGGATATTCACCTGTATATTAATTCACCGGGTGGGTCAGTTACTGCGGGGATGTCAATTTACGATACGATGCAGTTTATTAAGCCTGATGTTTCGACTTTATGTATTGGTCAAGCTTGTAGTATGGGGGCATTTTTATTAACGGGTGGTGCAAAAGGAAAGCGCCATTGTTTACCGAATTCAAGAATGATGATTCATCAGCCGCTTGGTGGATACCAAGGGCAGGCAACTGATATCGAAATACACACAAAAGAAATTTTGACGATTCGCGATAAGTTGAATCGTATTATGTCGCATCACACGGGGCAGGATCTTGAGACGATCGCGCGCGATACCGATCGTGATAATTTCATGGATGGCTCTGCGGCGGTCGATTATGGTTTAATTGATTCCGTGATCGAGAAGCGATAAGTATTAATATACCTGGCAGCGCTTGGTAGGCAGGGATGCCCGTTAACCAGTGTTGCGTGTAACAAATCAGGAATGGGAAAAAAAATGTCAGACGAAAAAAACGGTAAAGGCGAAGATAACGGTAAATTGCTTTACTGTTCGTTTTGCGGAAAAAGTCAGCACGAAGTAAGAAAGCTTATTGCGGGCCCGTCCGTCTTTATATGTGATGAGTGCGTAGACTTATGCAACGACATCATTCGTGAAGAAATTCAAGAGAGTACTGGGGAAGAGAGCAGCGATAGGCTTCCGGTTCCACAAGAAATCAAAACTACACTCGATGATTATGTTATTGGCCAAGACAGAGCCAAGGTTGTTCTGTCGGTTGCTGTATATAATCATTACAAACGATTGAAGTATGGTAGTGGCAAGTCTGATATAGAACTTGGCAAGAGTAATATTCTGCTTATTGGTCCTACAGGTAGTGGTAAAACTTTACTAGCTGAAACGCTTGCCCGTTTACTTAATGTGCCTTTTACAATCGCTGATGCTACGACTTTGACGGAAGCGGGTTATGTTGGTGAGGACGTTGAAAACATTATTCAAAAGCTTCTTCAGAAGTGTGATTACGATGTTGATAAGGCGCAGCGAGGCATCGTTTATATCGATGAGATCGATAAGATTTCGAGAAAGTCAGACAATCCATCCATTACTCGAGATGTGTCCGGCGAAGGTGTTCAGCAAGCTCTTTTGAAGTTGATCGAAGGTACTGTCGCTTCTGTGCCTCCGCAAGGTGGACGTAAGCACCCGCAGCAAGAGTTTTTACAGGTTGATACCTCTAATATTCTATTCATTTGTGGTGGTGCGTTTGCTGGTTTGGATAAGGTTATTCAGGATCGATCTGAGAAAAGTAGTATTGGTTTCAGTGCGACAGTCAAAAGCAAAGAAACGACAAAATCGGTTGGCGAGACTTTGTCTGATGTCCAGACAGAAGATCTAGTTCGATATGGTTTGATTCCCGAGTTTATTGGTCGCTTGCCAGTTGTGGCGACGCTCAACGAATTGGATGAAGATGCATTGATGCAAATTCTAACTGAACCAAAGAATTCGCTCACTAAGCAGTATCAGCAATTGTTTGAAATGGAAGGTGTCGAAGTTGATTTTCGTGAAGATGCGCTTAGAGCGGTCGCACGGCAATCAATGGAGCGAAAAACGGGAGCTCGAGGATTGCGTTCAATATTAGAAAATGTATTGCTCGATACCATGTATCACGTACCATCTGAAGATGGTATAAGCAAGATTGTGGTAGATGAGAGTGTTATAGAAGGCGAGACTGATCCTATTCGCATTTACGACAATAAAGATCAGGCGAAAGCAATGCCTGAATAATTCTGTCTTAGTATTTGATTAAAAAACCAGCCAATCGGCTGGTTTTTTCGTATTTAAAAATGATTTCTTTTTTTGTTGGACTAGCCTCCTTGTAAATATGCTGTTTGCCCATATCTACAAAATATTCACGCGAGTAGGAGATGCAATTAATGAGTGAGATAGAAAATAAGGTTGAAAATGAAGTGGTAGGTTTACCTATGTTGCCGCTTCGAGATGTAGTTGTATTTCCGTCTATGGTTGCGCCTTTGTTTGTGGGTAGAGAAAAATCTATTCAAGCATTGGAGGCCGCTATGGAGGCGGGTAAAAAACTCCTTCTTGTAACTCAAAAAGAAGCTAATCATGAGGATCCGGGCATCGATGAGTTGTATCGCGTTGGAACGCTCGCCACCATTTTGCAAATGCTCAAATTGCCGGATGGTACAGTAAAAGTTTTGGTTGAGGGTGAAAAGCGAGTTGTCGTTGATGCGATTAATGAAGAAGAGTTCGTCTCAGCGCAAATACATGACCTTGTTGAAAATATTCCTGAGGGTGTTGAGCTTCAAGCGCTGGCAAGTGCGTTGGTTAGTGAGTTTGAAAAATTCGCTAAGGTTAGTAAGAAGGTTCCGAATGAAGTCGTGAGCACATTGTCCTCGATTGAAGAGCCTTTGCGTTTGATTGATACGATTGCGACACATTTAGAGATGAAGATCTCAGATAAGCAGGAAGTATTGGAAGAGTCAGATGTTGTTCAGCGTGTTGAGTTTCTACTTGCTGTTATCGAAGGTGAGGTTGATCTTATTCAGGTAGAAAAACGCATTCGTGGACGCGTTAAAAAGCAAATGGAAAAGAGTCAGCGAGAGTACTACTTGAATGAGCAGATGAAAGCTATTCAAAAGGAAATGGGTACTCTTGGAGAAGGTGGCAACGAGTTTGAAGACCACTTCATTTTCAACCTTATTTTCT
>NZ_LWFH01001421.1:0-3558 GCF_001635725.1 Oleiphilus sp. HI0066 | reverse complement strand
ATTACAGTAGCGAGCCTCGTGGGTATTCTTGCATGCGCAAGCATGATGTTTGGTGAAGGCCAACTGTCTAGCCTTGTACTACTCGCTATTGTCGGCCTCTGCTTGTTTCTAGGTGTCGGTCTAGTACAACCAATTGGTGGTGCCGATATGCCAGTTGTTGTTGCGCTACTTAACGCCTACTCAGGTCTTGCTGGCGCAGCGACCGGTTTCGTGTTGGAAAACCAAGGCTTGATCATCACTGGTTCTCTAGTTGGCGCGTCTGGTCTTATCCTGACTGCAGTAATGTGTAAAGCCATGAACCGTTCACTACCAAACGTTCTCTTTGGTGGTGCATTTGGGCCGCAGGCTGATACGCAGTCGAAGTCAAACGACAGCGAGTTTTATGACGGCAAAGTGAAATACGCAACGCCAGATGACCTTGCACTACTCTTAGACGGTGCGCGCAGCGTTGTGATGGTTCCAGGCTATGGACTTGCGGTTGCCCAAGCGCAACACGCAGTGAAAGAGCTTGCTAACCAGCTTGAAGCACGTGGAGCTAAAGTCAGCTATGCAATACACCCTGTTGCTGGACGTATGCCTGGCCACATGAACGTATTGTTGGCAGAAGCTGAGATACCATATGATCAACTAAAAGACATGGATACCATCAATCCTGAGCTTCCTCAGGCTGATGTGGCAATCGTACTTGGCGCAAATGATGTTGTTAACCCAGCTGCAGCTGAGGATCCAAATTCGCCTATCTTCGGAATGCCTATTCTCGATGTGCATAAAGCGAAGACCGTCGTTAACGTTAAGCGAAGCTTGTCTCCGGGCTTTGCCGGCATACCAAACAGCCTATTCATTCGTGACAATAGCTTGATGGTAAAAGGCGACGCAAAAGAAGTCCTTCAAGCAACGACCTCAGCGATCAAAGAGCTCTAAACAAAGCTTAGTTATAGAAAGTCCAAAACCGCACTTCGGAGCTTCTGAAGTGCGGTTTTTTTATTTACGCACCGCAGCTTTTTCGTCATATCAGGCCACCTTCAAACTAATCACAAACATTCCGTCATTTCATACAATTTTGTCTCCATGTTTTTCCTTACATTGGCCGGGTTGAATAATTTTCATACAACAATAAAAGGAGAGATCATGTTCAACTTAAAAATAACAGCTAAACGATCATTGCTCGCAGTCGCGGGTTCTTTAGGTATTAGCTCTATGGCGTTTGGAGATGCGCACAGCGGTTATGTTGCGCCTATCGATTTACCAACAGCACCAGTTAACACCTGTAAATGGTATCAACCCGTATGTCATGTCGCGTACGACATTGAGTACGCGGGCTACCTTATCGAAAAAGCTAATGTGAATGCCATTAACTACGACAATCGCTACAACACGCAGTATCCGATTGTGTTAGTTCACGGCGTGTCTGAATTCGACAAAATTATCGGAGTTGTCGAGTATTTCCAGAATATTCCAGCAGTTTTGCGCTCAGGAAACGCAGTTGTATATACGCCAAATGTAACCGCATGGGATACCGCACAAGAACGTGGTGAGCAGCTATTAGGCTACATCAATAATACGGTATTGCCAGAAACAGGCGCATCAAAAGTACACTTGATCGGTCACAGCTTAGGCTCACCAACATCACGCTATGTTGCAGCAGTCAGCCCTGATATTGTGTCATCTGTGACATCAGTAAACGGCATCAACTATGGCTCTGGGTTTGCGGATTGGGGTGTCGACAACATTATTGGTGGACCGCTTGAAGGCATAGCGGCAGATTTGTTGAACTTAACCGGAGACGTACTCGACGCACTCGCAGGTAATCCTGAATATGCCAGTGACGCGCTAGAAACCGTTAAGTTTATGTCTTCTGAAGGCGCATTAGCTTTCACAGAAGAGTTTCCTGACGGAGAGCCAACAACTTATTGTGGTAACGGCGCCAACCTTGTTAACGGCATTCATTACTACTCATGGGGAAGTATTGGCACAACCACAAATATCGCAGACATAAGTGATGCTTTATTCGTGCTTACTGACGCATTGGGTTACTACAATGGCGAACAGACAGATGGCTTAGTTGCTAAATGCTCGCAACGTTGGGGTGAGAACATTCGTGACGATTGCTGGATGAACCATTTAGATGCTACGAATATGCTATTTGGTCTGAGTAATCTTTTAGAGACTGATCCTAAGACGCTATACAAAAACCACGCTGATCGTTTCCGAGACATGGGTTTGTAATAGCAATTGCTGTACTAATTGAGGTCAGTTTTTCTATCGAAATACCTGACCTCTCTTAAATTAGAAAACCGCTAATGGGTGACCAGAAGCGGCTTTTTTATAGTCTTAATATAAGATAAAACTGGGGTTGAAGGCGGACGAGATCAGATTAATGTGCAACTATTTGGCTGGAATGCCTAAGAAAATTAAACAAGAATAAACGGCTCAGATTTCTCTATCGGCCATTTTATCTAAGGTCGCTAAGCGCTTGCGCTCATTCACATCAAACATAGATGCTTGCAAGGCCTGAATTTCTAATTGCTTATCAGAATCTGACAAACCATTGGTATTCAATACTAATTCCCTTTTTTGCCGATACTCAGCAAAACGTGCATCCCAAGCAGATTGCTTTTGATCTGCTTCAGCAAATCGTTGAACAGTTTTCTCGTCATATACTCTACGACGCAGTTCATGAAGCTCTTGTGCTGTAGCTCCGGCTTCCTTAGCAGCTTGTATTCTTTTCCTGTCACGATCGAGCTGCTTTAGATTCTGTTCTTGCTCGGGCAAGAGGCCTTCAAGATCAACCAAACTTCCTGACCGAACGCTATCCTCTCTCGCATCTCGTTTACGCTGTAATACCGCGGCAGTGTATGCGTCTAGCGCATCTTCTTCAGCAAAAAACGCCTCGTAAACATCTGCGCTTAAGCTATTCATTCGTGCATCACGACGGTATTCAAATAGGGTTAAGTAGTCATGTCCAGACGGGGCAACAAGATTGTTGCCAGCGACAATCCCCTCTAAATCAATTAGAGCCTCTTTATACAAAATATACTCAGCCAAAACACCAATCGCCTGAGAGCGTGCTGGCTCTTCGAGGTGTCTAGTAAAATACTCTTCGATGCGCCCGATAATAGTTTCGATTGGCTCTTCACCAAACGCTGCTAAAAAGTAATCGATCATAGATTTTAAAGAAGGGGTGACGACTAAGTCTCCGTCATCCGTCAGCGCAAAATAACCGGGTATGCTTGTGCCACGTAAGGAATTTGCTAAAGGTCCGTAAGCTGACGAATATGTGTCGCCCTGCTCATTCGGATAAATTTCATGGATTTCTGTAGATTCATTCAAAGGAGTTTGAATATTCTTGCGCTTCTCAGCGAGATACGCATTAGAGTTTGGCGTATCTTCAAGCTGAGATCCAAGATCCGAAGACTGCTTGTCTGACATAAGGAATGTCGCACCAAGTAGCACTCCTACACTCGCCAAACCAGCACTCATCGCTAGCCTTTTTTTCATATCCAAATGACCTTTAGCGACTCAAATTAATCAATTAGTGTTTCGTTTAATTCGAATTTG
>NZ_LWFH01001420.1:0-741 GCF_001635725.1 Oleiphilus sp. HI0066 | reverse complement strand
CGATTTTTAAAGTTGATTTTGAGTATGTGAATTCTGAAGTGAACCCCTCAATGGCGAATATAGTCAGCCCAAGTGAGGTGGTTGTAATCAGTACATTCCATATTGAATTAGATGGCGGTGGCGGTGATCTGCATTTGGCGCTGCCTTACTCGATGATTGAGCCTATGCGCGAGCTGCTTGATGCCGGTGTGCAAAGCGACGTTGATGAAATTGATGAACGTTGGGTGAACACGATGCGTGAAGATTTACTCAGCGCAAACGTGCCGATTAACGCAACCCTACTAGAAAACCAAATTAGTTTACGTGACGTGTCGAATTTAAAAGAAGGCGACATTATTTCCGTAGATTTACCTGAATATGCCATGGTATCGGCAAACAAAATACCTATGTTTTATGCTCAGTTAGGCCAGAAAAATGGATCACTGGCATTGATGATTAAGGACAAAATAGAGCGGCCAACAACCGCTTCAACCAGCTTGGTAGACGAAGATGAGTGATAACGAAACCCAAAACGACGGTCAAAGTGAAGACGAGAAGTTAGCATCTGAATGGGAAGCGGCGATGGAAGAGTCTGGCGATGCTGGTGGTGACGCTGAGGATGAATGGGCCGCGGCGATGGCCGAGGCTGAAGCCTTAGGTGGCGAAGAGAATGATATTCAGGCAGCGCCCTTGGAAAGTTTCTCTGGCACAGCTCATCAAGCTAGTGCAGGTCTGGGTACTGGTTCTGAAACTCCCGATCTG
>NZ_LWFH01001419.1:0-1105 GCF_001635725.1 Oleiphilus sp. HI0066 | reverse complement strand
CGTGGCACACTGAAAAAGCCGAGCTAAATAGCTCGGCTTTTTTTTGTCTGAATGTATCGTTCCTTGTTATCAAACGGTGTTAAACTCAAACTTTTTAAGCAGTTTTTTCAATGGCATACAGAACAAAGAAGCCCTTAGTTGTATTGGTTGGGCCAATGGGGGCGGGAAAGACAACAATAGGTAAATTGTTAGCGACAGAGCTTTCCTACGAGTTTATTGATTCCGATAAAGAGATTGAGCAGCGATCTGGTGCAGATATTCCTTGGATCTTTGATGTTGAAGGAGAGGAAGGTTTCCGCAATCGGGAAGTGGCTGTTATTAAAGATTTAGCTCTAGAAAGTCAGGTGGTATTAGCAACAGGTGGTGGCGCGGTAATGCGTCAGGAGAATTGCGATCATTTGACCCGCAATGGTTTTATTGTGTACCTCAATACCTCTGTTGAGCAGCAGTTTTCGAGAACCCATAAGGATAAAAACCGACCTTTATTGCAAGGAGGAGAGGACCCTAAGCAAGTCTTAACGGACTTGATGGCTCTTCGTGATCCAATTTATCGTGAGGTAGCGGATTTTGTCGTGGAAACAAACAAAAAGTCGCTGCGTTTAATTGTTAAAAGTATTGTGCGTGCATTAGAGCAAAGTGACGGCATCGCAGCAGAGGAAGAATAAGTGTCAGATACGGTAGATATTTTAAACGTTGATCTTGGTGAAAGAAGTTACCCTATCTATGTTGGCGCGAACTTATTGAGTGACGCTTCGTATTTTACAAAGCATATACGTAGCAAGAAAGTCATGATCGTTAGTAATACGACAGTGGCTCCATTATATGAAGATAAGCTTCGTGCAGCTCTGACCGATTTTGATGTGGATAGCGTGATCTTGCCGGATGGAGAGCAGTATAAAAATTGGGATACCTTAAATCTAATCTTTGATGCATTACTTGAGAAGAAGCATTCCCGTAACACAACGTTAATTGCTTTGGGTGGCGGTGTTATCGGAGATATGACAGGTTTTGCAGCCGCGAGTTATCAGCGTGGAGTTGATTTTATTCAAGTTCCGACAACCTTATTGTCTCAGGTCGATTCATCGGTCGGGGGAAAGACGGCTAT
>NZ_LWFH01001418.1:0-782 GCF_001635725.1 Oleiphilus sp. HI0066 | reverse complement strand
GGCGAGTTAGTATTTAAACAAGTAGATAACTTAGGCTTTCAGCTTGATAGCATGGGAGTTGAAAATCAGATCAATCGACATACACTGATTGCTGCGATTTTTGCAGGACAAAAACGTGTTGAAGGCGAAGTAGATAGCTTAAAAGCACGCGCGGAAAGCACGAAAGCAAACGTTGAAGAGACATTTTCTGTTGCTGAAAAGCTAGCAAAAAGTGGCTTCGAATTAGTTACCTTTCCCGCGACTTACGCGTTTAAGCGAGTAAAACGCGCGGCATAATTAGCATTTTTCAAATGTTTAAGCAGGTGTAGAAACTTCTATTCCTGCTTGTTCATTTTTAATCTCATTCCCTTCTACGATATCAATTTCAGGCAACTCAAGGGTCACAATCAAACCTGGTTCATTATCGCTAAGTTTAATTTCTCCTTGATGCAGTTCGNCAACCGCTTGTACAAGACTCAAGCCTAAGCCATTCCCCGGTTGAGAGCGGCTTTTAGCAACACGATAAAAGCGATCAAAGACTTTGGATCGTTCTTCTTCAGGAATACCAATACCAGAATCTGCAATAGACAACCTTACTAGCTTATCGTGGAGATCGAGCTCAATGGATATATCTCCATCATTGGGCGTGTATTTGATTGCGTTATCGATCAAGTTGCTGACAGTTTGAAAGATTAGGTCTTTGTCACCGTGGATTTCGATATCTTTTTGAACCCTTATGCGAAGCGTTTGTTGTTTATCTTCAGCAACCAATTCATAAAGCTCTGCCGAATCTAACAGTAGGT
>NZ_LWFH01001417.1:0-982 GCF_001635725.1 Oleiphilus sp. HI0066 | reverse complement strand
CAGAACGAGCTTATGCTTCATTCGTGGCGTATCCATATCTTGCTTTGCCAGCGGTTGAATTTGTTTGTCGTGAACCAAAAGCTTGTAGATATATTCAATTTTATCGTCTTGCTTATCATTCGCTTCAAACTTTACAACGCCACGCTTCTCGCAATACATCACCCCAATGCGAATAGCTTCTTTTAAAAGTTCAGCTTCGTTTTTTAGTTTTTTTATAGCCATGCTGCTTCCTCTTTGATGAAGTTCTTCGAGTTACGCGAAACGTTGTTTTAGATATTCATATACCGCTCGTAAGCCCAATGCTTCACCTCCAACTGGACGGCTTGGGAGGCCTCTGAGGTTCCAAGCCATGACGTCGAAATGCACCCAAGGGGTTTCATTGCTAATGAATTTTTCGAGGTATAGTGCAGCTGTGATAGCGCCACCGAATCCGGTTTCTGCTGAATTCAGGGTATCGGCAAAATGGCTTTTAAGCATGTCGTTGTAGGCTTGGTGCAACGGTAGGCGCCAAATAGGATCTAAGCAATCTAGAGCGCTTTCGTTGAGTCCTGCAGCCACTTCTTCATCGTTACAGAAGAAGCCAGGGAGTTCTGTGCCCAGTGCTACGCGGCATGCGCCGGTCAATGTGGCAAAGTCAATAATCAGCTCGGGGCTTTCGCTACATGCATCATCCAATGCATCGCAAAGAACTAAACGACCTTCAGCGTCGGTATTGTCTATTTCGACCGTAAGGCCTTTTCTAGATTCAATAATATCGCCGGGTCTAAATGCATTACCAGATATAGCGTTTTCAGCCGCAGCAACGAGAACACGTAATCGAATTGGAAGGTTTTGTGCCATGATGAGCTTGGCCAAGCCAAGCACGTGTGCAGCGCCGCCCATATCCTTTTTCATCTGACGCATGAAGTTGCCAGTTTTAATATTCAGACCGCCACTATCAAAACAGATACCTTTACCAACTAGTGTAATAGCTGGCGCGTCT
>NZ_LWFH01001416.1:0-603 GCF_001635725.1 Oleiphilus sp. HI0066 | reverse complement strand
CCCTTGCTTAACGTCAAACTGGTTCTCTTTTTCGACCACCCATTTGTGAAAGCCATGCTTACAAAGGCTTTTTCCTTTATGCTTCGCTTTGAGCGAAGGTCTTTTAAACTGAACAACGTCTCCCATAGTTTTCCTCGCGAACAATAAATCAAAGCAGCAAATAAGAATTAGACGGATGCTACCAAAAGGATACCGTAAACGATACAGCCTTACTTTCATCGGAAGCTTGTTGCTGCATAGCTCCGTTGCGACCTATCTTATCTATAATCCTGTCGATTTTACGGAAGAAGTGCAGGACAAATCTGTAACTGTTCAGCTGAAGAAAGATGAACCGAAGTCGGACAAGAAAGAAGCCGAGAAGAAAGAGGCTGAGAAGAAGGAATCCAAGAAGAAGGAATCCAAGAAGAAGGAAGCCGAGAAGAAGGAAGCCGAGAAGAAGGAAGCCGAGAAGAAGGAAGCTGAGAAGAAAGAAGCCGAGAAGAAAGAAGCCGAGAAGAAGGAAGCCGAGAAGAAAGAAGCTGAGAAGAAAGAAGAGAAGAAGAAAGAAGAGAAGAAGAAAGAAGAGAAGAAGAAAGAAGCTGAGAAGAAAGATAAGGATCCATT
>NZ_LWFH01001415.1:0-1624 GCF_001635725.1 Oleiphilus sp. HI0066 | reverse complement strand
CGCAGGTAAAGAAGTGATGGCTTATGTGCCTAATTTGGTCTACTCAAGCGTTGCGGGTGAAGGATTGCACTATCTAACAGACCCTAACTATGCGCATCAGTATTACGTAGATTTGACGCCAGTAGCGCAAGACGTCTATACAAAAGGCAATTCTGCAGATGTGTCACGTGACTGGCGAACTGTTCTAGTTGGTGGCCTGCGTGCTGGTGGTAAAGGCTTATTTGCACTGGATGTGACGAATCCTGATGACTTTACAGACTCAGCGACGAATGCTGCTAATACTGTAATGTGGGAATTCACTGAAAGTGATGATGCAAATCTAGGTTTCTTGACGACTGCTCCATTAATCTCATTGATGAATAACGGCAAATGGGCGGTTATCTTTGGTAATGGTTATGAGTCAACCAATGGTCGTGCAGCACTCATGATCTTGTATATCGAAGAAGGTCTAGATGGATGGGCTGCAACTGACAAAGTTGTGATTGATACGGGTGTAGGTACCTCGCTTGATAAAAATGGTTTATCTGGTGTAACGGCTGTTGACTTGAATGGTGATCAGATTCCAGATCGTATTTATGGTGGTGATATTAAAGGCAATATGTGGGCCTTTGATGTGAGTAATACAAATGCTGCCAATTGGGGCTCTGCCTATAACTCCGGCACAACACCAAAACCATTATTCTCAGCAAAAGATAGTAATGGTGCGGCACAGCCTATTACGGCAGCACCTAGTTTGGCATTGAACAGTGCGCAAGCTAATAAAGGCTTTTCGCCAAATGCTTTAGTTACTTTTGGTACTGGTCAGTATTTAGTAGATGGCGACCAAGCGAATGTAGATGTCCAAAGCTATTACACCATCTGGGATAGCGGAACTGAGCAAGAGCTTGTCCGTACCGATCTAGCGGCTAGAACCTTTACGGAAACGGATGAGGTGAAGTCTCTCACTGGTACAGACGTGAACTGGGACAGTAACGAAGGTTGGTATGTCGACTTCATCGTTTCTGGCGAATCAGCTGAAGGTGAGCGTGTGACGCAAAAACCTGAGTTGCTGTTTGATTCAGAGGTTGGTCCGATTGCCTTGTTCTCAAGTTTGATACCAGATGTATCTGAGTGTTCAGGTGGTGGTGCGAGTTACTTGTATGCCTTGCCGTTGCTAACCGGCTTAAATCCAAGCAAGCCTATTCTTGATTTGAATGATGATGGCCTCATTGACGAAAACGACGTTGGCGCAGGTATGAAGAGCGATAACTTCAACAACGAGACGAATGTACTTGGTAAATACACCTTCAGCTCAAACAAAGAGAAGCCAAAAGACAGCACGGGTATCGATAAAGGCGAGCACGCCGCGACTACTGCATCTGATCGTGAAGGTCGTTTGGGTTGGTTCGAGTTGATTAATCAATAATGAGAGGAAAAAAACATGAAGACAAATAAGCAGCAGGGTTTTTCCCTCATTGAGTTGATGATTGTGGTGGCGATCATCGGTATTTTGGCCGCGATTGCCTACCCAAGTTACCAAGAGAATGTTGCGTCAACGCATCGCGCGAATGCGCAAAGCGAGCTGATGGGTTTGAGTTCAGCGCTTGAGCGCTGGTACACGCAGAATAATCATTACTCGAATGCT
>NZ_LWFH01001414.1:0-1067 GCF_001635725.1 Oleiphilus sp. HI0066 | reverse complement strand
ATAGCGATGTTCAGCATGTAATACAACTTCCAATGATTATTCTTAGTTGGGGGTAGTATACCGACGATTACATTTTGTTACACGAAAGAGGTAACACTTTGAAGGGGACTTGGGTCACGCCTCGAAGGTCAATTGACCCTCGAGGGTTTTAGCAATTATTTGCAATTACACAGCTTCAGCAAGCCTATGTTCTCGTTCTAGGAAGAATGTGCGCAGATCACCGTAATTGATTGGCTTGCTAAAGAAATAGCCTTGTGCGAAATCACATTTGTTAATGTCTAGGAAGTCACGCTGATCTTCACTCTCAACGCCTTCGGCAACTACTTTCAAGTTTAGTTTGTGCGCAACGGCGATGATCGCTGATGTGATTTCCATGGCATTGAGATCTTCTGGTATGTCGCGTACAAACTCACGATCTACTTTGAGTATGTCGACTGGCAAACTTTTCAGATAGCTAAATGAGGAGTAGCCAGAGCCGAAGTCATCGATACTTACGGTACAGCCATAAGCCTTGATGCGATTCAATTGATCGATCACTGTTTCCATGTCTTGCATGAGCATGCTCTCGGTGACTTCTAGCTCTAGGTTACGGGCAGGCATGCCTGCTGTTTCTAGTGCATTATTCACCGTATTGACTAGGCGTAAGTCAGTGAATTGTCGTGTTGATAGGTTAACTGCAACACGTAAATCTAAGCCAGAGTCTTGGTTGAGTTGATGAATTTCGCTACATGCCTTCTTTAAAACCCAGTCGCCAATCGGGACGATCAGTCCGGTTTCTTCAGCAATAGAGATAAAGTCATTGGGGGAAATTTCACCTTTAACTGGATGACGCCAGCGAATGAGCGCTTCAACACTGTTTATTTTGTTTGTCTTTAAATCGATTTGAGGTTGGTAATGAAGATAGAACTCGTCATTGCTTAGTGCATGGCGAATCTCGTGCTCAATCTCCATAAGATGGCTGGCTCTAACATTCAACTCTTCAGTAAAGAAGCAGTAGCCGTCTCGTCCGCGTTCTTTGGCGCGATACAAAGCCATATCTGCATTGCGCATCAAAGTTTCACTGCAGG
>NZ_LWFH01001413.1:0-1245 GCF_001635725.1 Oleiphilus sp. HI0066 | reverse complement strand
GCCAGTGCAATATTAAAAGCCCAACAGACCGTTGTGTTAAGCAGTGGCGAATGGCTGCCATTCCAGTCACAAAACCTCAAACACGGCGGTGTCGTGGCGCGCATCGTTAGCCAAGCATTTTAAAACGCAAGACATACAAATGGAGCTGGAATACTACCCATGAAAGCGCGGTTATTTGCTTGCTAAAAACGCAAGCATTGATGGGACATTCGTGTGGTCCAAAAAAGATGAACGCTTTGCGGACTTTTTGTATAGCGATACCGTTATTACGGATGTTCCGGTTGTGTTCTATCAAAAAGATGCACCGATTCCTTGGGAAGCTGAGAACTGGGAAAGTCTAAAAGACATTAAAGTCGGGGCGACGATCGGATATACCTATCTATCGAACTTCAGAAAATATGAAACAGAGGGTTTGATTCAGGTAGAGCGATCAGAAACAGATTCATTAAACTTCAAAAAATTACTGCGTGGACGAATAGGTGCTTTCCCAGCAAGCTTAAACACCGGTTATGGGCTGTTGCAAAGCGAATTCACNCAAGAAGAAATTGATCAGTTAACTTACACCCCTCAAATGCGTCCCTCTTATCAGCCGACCACATTCCATTTATTGATTAGTAAGCTCACTCCAGACGCAGAAAGTATCATGTCAGCATTCAATAAAGGACTAACGAAATTGAGAAAATCTGGGGACTATGAAAAGTTTCTAAAACAATCGCGAAATGGTTTCTATGAAGTTTCAGATTAAGGCCCCCACTTTAAAATAGAGGCCCCAAACAGTGCTCTAAAAAATGCGATCTAAATGTGCTTCAAATCGTTTAAGGTCGTCATCGACGCTTGGTTTTTTCATCACGTCATAGGCCACGAACGTTTCAAGCGGCTCCATTGCGAAGAACCGAAAATTCACATGCATCGGGAAGAACAAATCATCAACCGTTTTGCCTTGGAATAAATATTCACCTGGGTCATTAAACGCTTCTTCGGGTGCGTTGAAAGTTAATGACAGCATATATTTTTTACCCGCTGCTATGCCTCCACCGCCATAGTTTTTCTTAGGTTCTTCGTGGGTACGCCCATCATCGTTACACAACTAGCCACCCATACCAGCCGTGTAGACTTCATCAATATATTTTTTGAATGTCCATGTCACGCCCATCCAATTCACAGGCGTTTGAAGAATCACAACATCAGCCCAAACATGATTCGCAACTTGTTCATCCACATCATATTCTTCTGCAGAATTTACAA
>NZ_LWFH01001412.1:0-592 GCF_001635725.1 Oleiphilus sp. HI0066 | reverse complement strand
ATCACGCCCTAGGAATACTTTAAATATGCAATCATTGTTCTTGTCGCGGAATACAAAGGCATAGCTTTGACGACCACGGTGCAATTTATCTTGGAAGGTAATTGCCTTTACGTTCTTTAAGTTCAAATGCCCTTGAAAACCCGCAGCATTGCCATGCCCGAAGTTGTAAAAACCTTCGCCTAGCGTGCCTTTAGGAAATGCACCTTTAAATTCAAACACGCAACCTCCCGAGAATACGATTGTGGTCAGCGGCCCCCAAGTGCTTAGCAGTTCAAGTAAACCCTGCGCCTGCTCACCTTGAATAATTGGATCGTTATCAATATCAACTTTATCAGTCATGCCTTTTTCCTAGCGCGCTATATTCCCAAAGTCGCGAAAGGTAACAGACGAAGCTTTACATGTAAATACGAATTAGTCTCATTTCGATTGACATTGCCATTACCGTCCTCTATTCTTGCGCTTTCTTAAATATCACCCTAAGAAAGTGCGACTTAAACTATTTTCTACGCACTATCTGTCACGCCCCTTCGGAGACCAAAATGCGCAGCGCCGGAATTAGTTTTGCAAAATCATTGGCATGCTTTTCTCTACT
>NZ_LWFH01001411.1:0-35523 GCF_001635725.1 Oleiphilus sp. HI0066 | reverse complement strand
AGACACTCCTCATTCTTAAGTTTATTTACTATATGGAGCAAAGAACCTACATCAATTCCTTCAGAAATTTTTATTAGACTGGTTAGATCATTATGCCGTACAAAGCAATCTACTAATTTAGTGGCCTCCTCGTCGGACAAAACCATAGATTGATCTTTAAAAAAGGACTCTGCTAACTCGATATCACCTTTATCGGCGTAAGCCAAAGCGATGATCTTTGCTAGTTCTTGAGATGGGGCAGCTGCATAAGCCGCAGTTAAACCATTTAACGTCTGCTCGTCCATGAAATTCCTTGAAACAAAAATGCATATACTGAATGCGGATGTATGCTAACGGTAAATATGGTTCTCTTATAGTCACTAACCATTATTTTTTCGTATTGCCTTGCCGCGAATATTCACTAGCTTCTTAGATTAAGCCTATCTAGATATTCTAGTCTCGGAACGCTAAGACCTCGAAGAGCAGAGACGCTAATCAAAAATTGCTTAATCAAAGGACTTATTGAACTTTGCGTGGATCGAACGTCCGCTTCTGTCTAACTCCATGCATTGCACTTTAAACAATAGATGATGCGCTTCGCTTACCCTTCGGGCCGACTTTTTGTCGTTCAACGCGCTAAAGCGCTTTTGTGCCGCCTGCGCGGCAATGACATCATGAAAAGAATAACGCGGTTTAATCACTCTTTAACGAAAGATGGCTGATATCCGGTACGACGGCTGCTTCTTCTTTTTTCTCTTGGCCAAGATCGCTACCAGCCGGTGCGAGCGAAACATTATCTAATTCGTTCAGCTCAGGAGTGGGAACCTCTTCGGTTTTTTCGGCAAGATCTACCCCTACTGGGTCTAGGCTTAATGCACTATGCGATAGCATTTGATCCACTTTTTCACCCGCGACATTCAAGCCACTTTTACTCTCTACTACCATGGGTGCAGCAGGTGCAGATTCTTCTACCGTTGGCAGAGGTAACTCAGACTCAGACTCAGACTCAGGTTCAGCTGCTGGAGCTGGAGCTGGAGCTGGAGCTGGAGCTGGAGCTGGAGCTGGAGCTGGAGCTGGAGCTGGAGCTGGAGCTGGAGCTGGAGCTGGAGCTGGAGACGATGCTGGCTGATCTGTGCTTTCAAGCTGACACTTTGCACCACGAGCTTTTAATGCAGCGAGATATTTATCACCCGTTGCTTGATCTAGCTTGCCTTTCAGCACCACACGTTGACCTGAAAACATCTTTTCGATCTGTGCAGGATTAGCTTTAAATAACTGCGCAAGCTTAGCTTTACAGTCGTCTAAATCCGCACCAGGTTGTAACTCACCGTAGAAAGTTAATTCGAACATCGCCCACCTCTTTACTCTTCCCTATTCTTCTTATCGGCCTCTGCATGCCATACGCATACTTGATTTCGACCTTGTCTCTTTGCTTGCGCTAATGCTTGGTCAGCTTTAACGCTTAATTCTGAAAAATGCGCACACTCATGAAACTCAACCAAGCCAAATGAGACGGTTAACTTAACGCGCTGCGCTCTAAAATGAAGTGGCAACGACATAATCGTTTTACGCAACTTTTCCATCACTTGCTCAGCAACATCTATTTTCGTAACGGGCAGAATAAATATGAATTTCTCGCCGCCATAACGCGCAACAAAATCAGTCTTGCGCATACGCTCTTTAAGTTCTTTACCGATAATCTGCAGAGTCCTATCACCAGATAAATGTCCATAGCGTTCATTAATTGAATCGAAATGATCAATATCTGCCGCACAAAGTGCCACCGGCTTTTTGTAGCGTTGCCAACGTAAATATTCGAACTCTAAACGCTCGTCGTAGGCTTCGCGGCTTGCCAATCCTGTGAGTACATCTTCGAGTGCTGAGTGACGCTCTTCTTCGAGTTGAGAGCGTAACTTCTTTTGTTCAAGCAACAAACTTTGAACACCTTGCTGCACTGCCTCTAACTCTGGCTGAAAACCAGCGCTGAGTTTTTCTCCGCGTTTGACGAATTCAACGGCGATGTCTGAAATGTCTTCGAGGTGCTCGCGAATCGAGTCTTTTAACTGCTTTTCAAGTTCAGGGTTAGGCTGCCCATCGGCATTCAATTCAAGCGCGATGCGTTTTTCATTCACGCTCTGTTCAAGTTGTTTACTCAAATCCAACCACGTTTGATCTCTCTCATCATGCCCTGATAAGAAATCTGTCATCACCTGAAGTTGTTGATCCAACTCATGCAAAAAGGTATCAAACTGACGCTGGCCTTTCCCCATTGACGCGATGATCAGATTACTTAGATCTTCTAATGTTGGAGGCAGTTCATACCAGTTGACTCGACTAGCAATGCGTAATCGCAAGGCTTGTAGATCTTGTTGCGCACTTTCTGGGTAGCTTAGTTGGCTGAGCAATGCATTTAAAATATCAGCCACTTTGCTCGCGATTGCGCCGTAACCGGGCGTCGACTCAAGTACTTCTTTGAGTTTGGCGGCCCCCGGAAGCTCTATGAAATCATCAGGAACAACTTCAATTCTTGTTTCGATCGTTTCACTATGATGCTGACCTTTCATTTTATTGAAGACCCCTTCAACCCAATGCTTTCCTTTTTCAAAGACACTTGGTTTATGGAGGTTTGTTCCTGTTGATTCAGGCAAGGAGACACGCAAGTGCTCATCTGATCGGTCTGCTAAAAAACGACGATCAATCTCAGCTAGCGATTCAGCTAGACTTGGCAAAGAACTTAACTCGCCTTTGAGCTTGCGGCGTAGGTCTCTGATTTCGGAATGAAATTCAGGGTTCGACTCATCAACACTTAAACATAAACGCGAGACAATACGCTGAAGCAACTCAACATGCTCACGATAGCGTTCGCTTAAGTTTTCGTTGTCATCAACTTGTTTTAGATAGCGCTGACGCCATTGCTTGTCATCACCATTTTGAGCCGTGCTCATTCAACTGCCCCTGAACGCAATCGTAAAAGTGGTCTTTTTTAAAAACGATCTTTTGAGTGTAGTCAGGAGAATGAAATTTGGCAGGCAAATTTCTGCTGAAACAGCCACGCTTTGAGAATACGTGGCCATTCAGATAGGTATCTGATTAATCTAGTAAAGAAGGGACGTTTTCTGCGTGTGTTTTGCTACGTGCTCGTGCCAATAAATCGGGCAACAAACGCGAAATAAAATCACTGATATAGGACAAAAACAAAGACCCCATTGATGAATCGAAATGTTGCGGATTCGTACTTGCCAAACTAATTACGCCATACAGCTGGCCATTTCGCATTGGAATCACGGCAGCAGAACCAACTTGCGACGCCTCGCTCTGATATAAGAACGCTAGCTGCTTATCAGTAAAACGACCACACACCGCGTTTTGGCTATCTACCAAAGTGCCTAAGGCATCACGCGCATCTTGCTCACTTAAGATATGTAGTTCTGAAGCTGGGTAATCAGACTTATCCGCGAAAACCACAATACGCACAAAATCGATATTCGCATCTTCTTTAAAGGCAGCCTGAAGCACATACTCGATCTCATCCATGCTTTTCACATCAAGCATATCAAGCAATAAACGTTTGCTCGTTTCAAAGTGCTTGTCGTTTTCTGTAGCCGCTTGAATTAGTTCATTTAATTGAACACGCAACTTGTCACGATCTTCACGAAATACTTGAACCTGACGCTCGCCTAAAGAGATTGCTTTCCCGCTTTCATGCGGGAACGTAAGTTCTTGTAGTAGTGCTTCATGTTTAACGAAAAAGTCAGGAGATTGTTTTAGAAATTCGACAACTTGTTCTTCTCTGACGGCCTGTTCCGGAGCGATCGTTTGTTCTGTCATTGTTATGTTCTTAGTTTGTTATCAATTAAAGAAGTGCCCGTTTATTGCGGCACTTCGACTAGCACTGTAGCTAGATTCTTACTTGTCCTTTGAAGACCGTTGCAGCAGGACCAACCATAATCAAGTTATGGCCTCGCCCAGCCCATTCAATTATCAAATTACCACCAGGAAGCTTCACTTCAACAGGGCTTTCAAGAAGACCACGCTCAATCCCGGCCACCACTGCCGCACACGCGCCAGTGCCACACGCGAGCGTTTCACCAGCACCGCGTTCAAAAACACGCAGCTTTATAAAGCGAGCATGGACCACTTCCATAAACCCAATATTGGCTTTGCTTGGAAAGCGCGTATGTTTTTCTAACTGAGGCCCCAGCTCTTCAACATTTGCTGTCGCAACATCATCAACAAGCATCACGCCATGCGGATTACCCATTGATACGGCCGATAACTCATAATAGGCTTCTTCGACAGCCAGCGAATAAGTGCTGGCTTGCTGATCTGCTTCAAACGGAATTTGCGCGGGCTCCAATACTGGCTCACCCATATCGACACGAACACGACCATCTTCTTGAATGGTTAGCTCAATATCGGCATTACAGGTTTCAACCTTGATCACCGACTTATCGGTCAAGCCTTGCTCACGAACAAATACAGCAAAACAGCGCGCACCATTGCCACACTGTTCTACTTCTGAACCGTCTGCATTGAAGATGCGATATTTAAAATCCATGTCAGGCTTGCTTGGTGGCTCAACCAGTAACATTTGGTCGAAGCCAATGCCCATGCGCCGATCGGCGAGCTTTTTGATCTGCTCTGTTCGAAAATGCGCATGCTGGCTAATCATGTCGACAATAACAAAGTCGTTGCCTAAGCCGTGCATTTTAGTGAATTCAACAATCATGCGACTTACTCTTCAAACACATGCTCAAGACGAATTTGCTCTTCAAAGGTCTCGCGCTCTCGACCAACAAACACTCGCTCGTTATCAACGATTAGCTCTGCCGCGCGATTCCGTGAATTATAATTCGAGCTCATTGCAAAGCCGTATGCTCCTGCTGAACACACTGCAAGCAAATCACCTTCTGCGATATTTAAGGCACGATCTTTACCAAGAAAATCACCCGTCTCACAGATAGGACCAACGACATCATAGGTCTTCGCTTCACCCTTTGTACGAGGACTCACTGGCACGATGTCTTGCCAAGCACTGTAGAGCGACGGACGCATTAGATCGTTCATAGCAGCATCAACAACCGCGAAGTTTTTCTCTTCGTTGTGCTTCAAATATTCAACACGCGTTAGCAAGATTCCTGAGTTAGCGGCAATAGAACGCCCCGGCTCCATGACGATTGTCAGGTTACGACCTTCTACTTTCTTAAGTACTTCTTGAACATAAGAGGCCGTTTCTGGAGGCTGTTCATCCGAGTACCGCACGCCAAGACCACCGCCGATATCGAGATGCTCTAGCGTAATGCCTTTGTCTTGTAGTTGATCGACTAGCAACAGCACACGATCTAGTGCATCAAGGAATGGCTGAGTTTCGGTTAACTGAGAACCGATATGGCAATCAATCCCTGTTACACGAATACCTTCCAGTGAGGCTGCTGCTTGATAAATATCAAGCGCGACATCAATCGATACGCCGAATTTATTATCTTTCAAACCCGTTGAAATATAGGGATGGGTCTTCGCATCTACGTCTGGATTCACACGCAAAGAAATCGGCGCAACCATGCCCAAAGCCGATGCAACTTCGTTAAGCTGATATAACTCTGACTCAGACTCTACATTGAAACAGTGAACGCCCGCTTTTAGGGCTTCAGCCATTTCATCTGCTTGCTTACCCACACCCGAAAAAACAACTTTCGATGCGTCAGCACCTGCCGCGAGCACACGCTTTAATTCGCCAATCGATACGATGTCAAAACCTGCACCTAAATGAGCAAGAATGCTCAATACCGCGAGATTCGAATTCGCTTTTACTGCGTAGCAAACAAGGTGATCGTGATCCCCGAATGCATTTTTATAAGCAAGAAAGCTCTGCTCAAATGCTGCACGTGAATACACATACGTTGGCGTACCGTATTGCTCTGCAATGTCTTGAAGGGATGCGTTTTCAGCGTAAAGCTGACCATTTTTTAGAGTAAAATAATCCATACTATTTCAGCGATTAAATCGCTCGCCGCCTTTACTAATCAAGTTATGCGTCAGATGACTGCTCTTGTGCAGGTTCTTCTGTTTCAGGTAAATACAAGGCGCCCTTTTGTCCGCAGCCCAATAACACTGAGCTTACAACTAAAAGCAGACCAAAGGTCTTTATATGGCGCATGGCGATTTCCAAAAAAGATTTTCTGACATCAAAGATGGGGCGATTATAGCTTGTCGTACAAGCAAAGACTAACGCTAAGATGTGCGCTGCTGGGAATTAACAGCTTTGGCAAAAGCTGTTTCAAATTCAATGAATACTTTAAAGTAATCAAGAACACCAAAGCCTTGGCCATCACTGCGCAATACACCCAAAGGATCAGCGGGAAAACTCAGATCAGTGAGTTTCAAATACGCACCCGCGCGTGTACGAGAGTGCTCAAAACTATGTGTTAATGCGGCGAATTGTTGATCACCATATTCGGTATAAGAGAAGTCTTTACCAAGCGCATGGAAATCATAATGCAAGGTGTCTCCTGCATAATTAGCGAAGGCGTGAACGGGCTCTGCCTCTAGCAAATCAATCCGCTTTATGCGCCGTGTATGAATATCACCTTGTGACTCGGACACTGCATACAGCGCAACCGTTGGCATAACACCGTGATGATGATGCGCCATACTCAATTGTCTGCGATCTAGCACGATACTTAAGAAAGAGAACACCGCTGACTGCATGATCGACTCGTCTTGGCGTGGAAGGCTCCCCTTTAACAAGCCCCCAAACTCGTCTAATACATACAGATCAATTTCGTTCTCTTGATAGACATAAAAGACTTGAATTAAATCTGGCTCGTTCATCGCGAGCGCTGTTTTCAGAACGGTTTCGTGTTCAAGAGCATGGCTATCGAACCTAATCGGCAAGTAACTGCCTTCAACACGCCTTAAACGTTCAAAGAGTACATCTTGAGTTTCGAACAGCTCAAAACGAAATTGCGTGTTCGCTGCATGAATCAAATAGAAGGATTTGCCCAAACCAATAATATACCTAACTGAACGGACTTGATGATCTGGGCCAAATAATACAGAGCGAGCCTCATAAAATAATGCTTTCACTCGGTCTTCAATGGCTCTCGCTCTGAACGAACTAAAACAGCGCACGATCAATTCGAATGGCCCACCTGCTTGCTCTGCACACAGCAACAAATAAGCTTGTAAGTTCTGCAGTAAAGTCTCACCTACCTCATAACGCACGGCAGATACTTCACCCCAGCTGTTCAGTACAACCTGATCGATGGTTTTAACCAAATTGGCTTGTTGCGAGCTGTAGGACAATGAATCTGTACGATCACTGATTCGCTGCCCTGCCTGATCTTGCTCGTCTTCGGCAGGCCCATCGATATTAATCAATAATACAATGCGTCGAATGCGTGCAGCCGTTTCAAAACACGATTGATCTGGTGTCGGTAACGGCAATGGAAATTCTTGCTCTAGACAATCTAATACGCTGTGAACATCTCGGATACTGGTCGCGCTCTCACCCGGCACTAGACTCAAACGCGTTGCTCTACTCACAATGCCGTTGAAGTAAAGCCAGGCCAGCAATTCCACCAAGCTACTGTTCTTTTTCAATGGCTGGGCAAAAGCTGCATCTGCCGGTGTGGCAAGCTCTTTGTATAAAAGCCATGCCTTTGGATCGGTCTGAAATTCTTGGCTAGAAGCATGATGCAAGGCGAGATTTTCTTCCCACATGCTCGGACTGATGCCTAAGTTGATCGCTTCGATCTTGCCTGCTTTTCGTTGAAAAACCGCGTATAACTTACGACCGAGTAGATTCATATCGGTTTGCGTGATGGAGCTACTAATGGCATTTGCGCGTGCGTAATTAGTTAAAAAGCGATACGCGTTGGTCAACTCTGCCAACAAACTTTGACGCTCCGTCGCCACTTCATTTACACGCCAAGTATGCCGTTCATCCAAGTGACGCAACTGATTCTTTGTCCATCCCCAAGCACTAACTTGCTCCTGCAAAAACTGTCGCTGCCAAGACACTTTCCGCACTGTTCGCGAGAGTTTTTTATTCACCTTCAAATAAAAACTTTTACGTATCAGATCTAGACGATTCTCTTGCTTCTGACGATGTAAATAATTTTCTAAACGGCGATACAACAGGTAATACGGATCAAGGCTGGCTAGGTCTAGTTCGTCGTCGTAAATCGCTTGTTTAAACTCAACCCCAAGCGTTGGAAAATCAGGAAGCTCACGGGCATAGACCTCTGCCAACATGAGTTTCAATGTCGATTTATAAGGCGACTCTAAACTCTTATAAAGCTGCCATAAGCCTGCCCCAACCAACTCACTTTTCGGGATATCGTATAACCCACCAAAGTCGATAGTCTCTGTTTCTTTGATAAAGCGTTTTTCAAGAAGCATTGCGGCGGTTTGATCGTAGTCTTGCTCCATTCGCGGCGGCACTAACCACCAAAGCGGATAACGACCAGCGAGCAATATCGCGGTACGATAAAACTCATCGAGCAATAGGACATGTTGCGCAGAGCCGCTGCTCTCTTTATCCATGCTTGGCACGGATACGCCATGCTTGAAGCGAGAGGCACACATCACAAAAGTATGCAGTTCGAGCCCTTCATCATTCGCCCACTTGTCGATGAGTTTAGCCTTCTCACTCAATACGTCTTGTTCTTGCTGGGTTAACTGATCATCAATACATAACCATGCATCTACGTCACTGGCCTCAGAGTGCGCTAAGGTGCCAGTGCTACCCATAATAAATAGAGAATGAATTTGCGCCTTGTGTCGTCGATCTTGTTTAAATCGAAAGGTACGACTAAAACCTGCCGCGATAGATAAAGCTTCTTTGCTTGGTGCAAACTCCGACACACCACGCGGTGCATCGCGAGACACGTAACCGGGTAACAAGGGGTGGTTAACTTGGTATAAAAGAGGAAGAATTCTTAATAGATCAGCTTGTCGAGAACCTAAACCCTCGTAAGTTCGTTCCAAGCGTCGTTGATTCACACCCAAGAAGCGATCTCGAATGTGTCGGAGTAATTTTCGATCAACACCGTCGGTGTAATCGACAGAAATTTTTCGCTGAAGACTTAGCGGCATAGCAAACTTAAACTTGGCAAAATACTGCCGATGAACAGGCTCAATTAGAACGGTTTTCGTTTAAATACAGAAACAAACAAAAACCGTTCCAATCATAGTCTTCTTAGCGTGTACTAAGTCCCTGTTCAGCGCGCTTCACGGCTTCACGAACTTGTGCCGGCGCCGTCCCACCAATGTGATTACGCGCATTAACCGAGCCTTCTAAGGTGAGAACATCAAATACGTCATCGACGATTGTGTCACTAAACTGTTGAAGCTCTTCTAAGCTCATCTCTGAGAGATCTTTGCCTTGTTCAATACCATAAGCAACTGCTTTACCCACTACTTCGTGCGCGTCGCGGAAAGGCATACCTTTCACCACTAAGTAATCTGCAAGATCAGTTGCCGTCGCAAAACCTTTTAACGCTGCATCGCGCATATTTGACGCTTTAACCTGCAAGGCTGGAACCATGTCAGCATAGGCACGCAAACATCCTTTTACGGTATCAAGCACATCGAATAAAGGCTCTTTGTCTTCTTGATTATCTTTGTTGTAGGCCAATGGCTGAGATTTCATAAGCATAAGTAGAGAGATCAAATGCCCAGTTACGCGACCACTTTTACCGCGTACAAGTTCTGGTACATCTGGATTCTTCTTCTGCGGCATGATTGAAGAGCCCGTGCAAAAACGATCAGGCAAATCAATAAAGTCAAACTGCGCAGAGGCCCATAAAATGAGTTCTTCGGAAGCGCGCGACAAATGCATTAACAAGAGGCTCGCAAATGAACAAAACTCAATCGCAAAATCACGGTCGCTCACGGAATCAAGAGAGTTATAGCTCGGACGCTCAAAACCAAGCAATTCAGCAGTTAGAGCGCGATCGATAGGGTAACTTGTGCCAGCCAAAGCCGCGGCACCAAGCGGCATGATGTTGACACGCTTACGGCAGTCCATCAAACGTTCATAATCGCGTTGCAACATTTCGTTCCAGGCCATAACGTGATGCCCGAACGTAACCGGTTGTGCAGTTTGAAGATGCGTAAAGCCTGGCATAATCGTTTCAGCTTCACGCTGTGCCAAGCCAACAATACCCTGTTGAAGACGGGTAATTTCACTTGCAATAAAGTCGATTTCATCGCGCAAATACAAACGAATATCTGTCGCAACCTGGTCATTACGTGAACGGCCTGTATGAAGCTTCTTGCCTGTAATACCAATTTTCTCGGTAAGCTTCGCTTCAATATTCATGTGCACATCTTCAAGCGCAACCGACCATTCAAACTCGCCTGCTTCAATATCTGCGCGCACTTCGCTCAAACCTTGAATGATTTGATCACGTTCTTGCTCACTCAACACACCCACTTTTGCAAGCATGGTCGCATGTGCAATCGAGCCTTGAATATCGTGAAAGTACATACGTTGATCAAACTGAACCGAAGCGGTGAATTCCGCGACAAATGCGTCTGTTGGCTCGTTAAAACGACCACCCCAAGACTGGTTGGTGGCATTTGAATCATTGCTCATGCTGGATTACCCATCTACACTAAAATCATTGCTGCCGCAGGAATTCTCTGGCGGCCCAGTAAAGCGCCGAAGTATATCATGAATAACAAAGCCACTGCGCCTCAAAAAGACGTGACGCTAACGAACAGTTTTATTCCGAATTTATGTCACGCTCAAAGCATTGCGATCGTCATTTTATGCACGCAAGTTTTGGCCTTTATTATTGCTTTGATTCAAACAACGCATGGCCTGCTAGATTGGCAAACCCTTGGCTTCACCTCGCTCATATTGCATGCCATTGGACTCAGTTCTTGCGTTCTACTCTGTGCTGCTCGTCCAATCAATGCTCGCTTTAGCATCATTGCCCAGGCTTTTTTAGCACTACTTATCGTTATGCTAGTAACGGCCTTGATTAGTTATGCCAGCATACGATTTGTAGAAACCCATATTGTCGATAACGCCAATTTCATTATTCAAAATACGATTGTTGCAGGACTAATTAGCGGATTAGCACTCCGTTACTTTTACTTGGGCTATCTGGCGAAGCAGCAGCAAAAAGCCGAACTACAAGCGCGAATTGAGGCACTTCAATCTCGCATTCGACCGCACTTTTTATTTAATAGCATGAACAGCATCGCCAGTTTGATCGCTACGAAACCTGAACTAGCGGAGGACGCGGTACTCGATTTATCAGAACTTTTTCGCTCCACTCTCAATACGCAGCGCCGATACGTTGCGCTTCAAGAAGAGATCTCTCTGTGTAAAAAGTATCTGAATATAGAAGGCTTACGACTTGGCGATCGGTTAAGGGTATCTTGGAAAATCGCCGACAATACTTTGCAGGTAATGATTCCACCTCTGACACTACAACCGATTGTTGAGAATGCAATCTATCACGGCATTCAACCTCTAGCAGATGGAGGAACAATCGATTTTGAAGCGTATATAAAGAACGAGCATGTGTATTTATTAGTGTCTAATCCTGTTGGGGAATCAGAAAAAAACACGCACGGAAATCATATCGCTTTATCGAATATTGCAGATCGCCTTTCTGCTATGTACAAAAAGACTGCCGTTCTGAAGACAAGTCAACACAATAACATCTTTACCACAACGCTCCGGCTTCCAATTCAAAGCAGTCATTAATATGAAAGAAGCGACCAAGATCTTAATTGCAGATGATGAACCTTTAGCCCGAGATCGGCTAGCCCGCATTATTGAGCGTATTGATGGTTACGAGGTATGCGGCCTCGCGAGGAATGGTCAGCAGGCTGTTGAGATAGCGCGAACGGAATATCCCGATATTGCATTGCTCGATATCCGTATGCCCGAAATGGACGGCATCGAAGCCGCTAAACACATCACAAAGCTTGAACCGCCACCAGCAATTATCTTTTGCACCGCCTATGACGAATATGCCTTACAGGCGTTTCAAGCGAATGCCATAGGTTATGTACTAAAGCCGGCTAGAGAAGAGCAGCTTCTGCAAAGTTTGAACCAAGCACAAGCATTAAGTCAGGCTCATTTAAAGGCTGTCAAAGTACTGCAGGCAGGTCAAAGTGCGGATTCATTCTTTATTGCGAACACATGGGATGGCCAAGAAAAGATCGACCTCGACGATATACTGCTATTCAAAGCCGATCAAAAGTATGTGAATGTTATTCATAAGCAAGGCGAAACCTTAAGTAACCAAACCTTAAAAGAACTCGAAGAGCTTTACCCGCACTTCATTCGCGTGCACCGTAGCACTCTCGTTAACACTAAACATCTTAGAAAACTCAAAAAATCCGCATCGGGTACGCACATCATTGAGCTCAGCAATGGCCTCACAACGGAAGTTAGCCGACGGCATTGTAGTGAAGTTCGCGACCTTATCTCCTCTCTCTGAGCCGTTTTAGAAATTTCACAGATCTTTTTTTGTGCCACCCAGCACAGTTTCGGCTTAGTAAGGCGTCATTTAGTCGACACCGTTCTCACTCTCACTATGCCCATAAAAGCAGTTCACAAAAATGTCGCAGAACTTTATGTATGATCCGTAATGTTGTTAAGAAAAACGAGGTCAGTATCCGTGCGTCAACATAACAATAAAGCTAAAAAAATCGCTGGTATCTTTGCATTTGCGCTTGCTCTGTTCAGCACGTCGAGCCATTGTTTAGCCAATCCAAATATTCCAATCAGCGAAGACGACACGATCTTGGTTGACCAACAACCCAATACAAAAATCCCTTACAGTAAAATTGTTAGAACTGTTATTAAGAAGTTTTTTAATCTTGATAGTGAACAGTTAATGACCTTTGGTGGTAATTCTTCAAAACAAGTTGCGAGAAGCTTCAGTGATTATGTTGATCGCACAAAAACCAAAGTTAAGGTCAAAGAGGACGAGATAGAATTTGAGCTGAAACTTCAGTTTTAATTCTCCGAAATACAAACCTCAAAAAGCTCGTTATAATGCCCCAAACTTGAGTAATGAGGGGCAACATGTCCAATCCCACATCTAGCAAAATCCGCATCGCATCACGAGAAAGTGCACTAGCACTTTGGCAAAGTGAATACATCAAAGCGCAATTAGAATCTCTCCACCCTGGCCTTGAAGTCGAGATTGTTGGCATGACAACGAAGGGCGACCAAATTCTTGATGTCCCACTAGCAAAAATTGGCGGCAAGGGTTTATTTATAAAAGAGCTAGAACAATCTATGTTGGTGGGCGAAACGGATATAGCCGTTCATTCAATGAAAGATGTACCGATGCATTTTCCTGAAGGATTAGAGCTAGCGGCAATTTGTAAACGCGAAAGTCCGTTCGATGCTTTTGTCAGCAATACTTACAACACGATTGATGAGCTCCCTCAAGGAGCTGTTGTTGGCACATCGAGTTTACGCAGAAAAACTCAGCTTGCGGCGCTGCGCCCAGACCTCACCATTAAATCGTTGCGCGGCAATGTAAATACACGTCTCGCGAAACTAGATGCCGGTGAATATGACGCCATTATTCTCGCAGACTCGGGGCTGAAACGTTTAGGTTTTCATGATCGAATCAAACAAGTAATCCCAGCTGAAACATCTCTTCCTGCTGTTGGCCAAGGTGCACTAGGCATTGAGTGTCGAAGTGCAGACCAAGCAATTAAAGCCCTACTACAGCCTTTGATTGATGAGGAAACTAATCTTTGTGTTCGTGCTGAACGAGCCATGAACTCACGACTCGAAGGTGGTTGCCAAGTACCTATTGCTGGCTTTGCTGAGCTTGAAAATGACTCTATTTCTTTAAGAGGATTAGTGTCTGCTATCGATGGCAGTGAAACATTACGCGCAACTGGCTCAACGCAGGCCGATGTAGAAAGTGCTGAAGCACTCGGTAAAGAAGTCGCCGAAGACTTGTTAGCGCAAGGCGCCCAAGCACTTCTCGATCAAGCATACCAAGACTAAGCGCTACAAGATGATCCAGCAGGTATTGAAAGGGCGAAAGATTTTGGTCTGTCGCCCAGAGCCTTCCGCAACGGAGTTATGTACTGTATTAAACTCTGTTGGTGCAAGCAGTATTGCCCTACCCTGCATTCAAATACTTCCTATTGAGCCCAGCCCGACATCAAAGCAATACATCTTTAATTTGGATCAATATAGCAAGGTCATTGTGGTCAGCCAGTTTGCCGCTCATCGTGTCCTGTCTCTCGTTGACGAACTATGGCCTCAAATGCCGGCCGAACAAACGTGGTATGGCATTGGGCGCAAAACAACAAGCGTATTGGCCGAATCCGAAGCTCAGTTATATGACGCTCAACAAGACCTCAACAGTGAAGGTTTATTAGATATTCCCGATCTTCAAAATGTAAAAGGCGAGCGTATTTTAGTTGTAAAAGGCAAAGACGGGCGCAGTAAACTTGAGCAAGGTTTGAGAGCCCGCGGAGCGCAGATTGATCACCTCGATCTTTATGAGCGCTTAAAGCCAGAATACAGCGATGAGCAATTACAAAACGCTTTAAATGACTTTGTACCAGATAGCATCATCACATTGAGTCTTGAGACCTTAGACAATTTGCACGCTTATAGTCAGCAGACGAATTACTCTGCGTATAATGCTAAATTGGTCGTTCCAAGCCAACGCGTCGCATCGCATGCTCAACGCCTTGGATTTAAAGAGATTGCCGTGAGTGAGCAACTGAAACCCATCAACCTGATACAGGCTCTAAAATAACCACACGACACTAAACTCTCAGCTGAGCGCTTAGATGAATAATTGCTAAGTGAAAAGGCAGCATTTTAAGGCTAAGCTCTTACTCTAACGATAACAAAGAAAGAGCATAGCGTGAGCGACGAAAAGCCTGTTAATGAGCCAGTAGAAACAAGCAAAACTGTTCCAGAAACTGGCAATCAGCCATCTCAAAAAACAACGGCCTCTACAAAGCCCAAAAGTACTGATAAAAAATCCTCTGGCTTGCTCAGTAAGTTATTGATCATTGTCGTGCTTGTTTGTCTTGGCACTGGCGGCTATTTTGGCTTCATTTACGGCAAGCAAATCATCGACACTCAAACAAAAATGAGTCAACAACTAGGTTCGCTCAGTAAAGCAGTCAAAGACAACCAGCAAGCATTAGATGCGCTTTCGAATGATCAAAGTAACTTTGCACAATCAGTTGAGTCGCAACAAAAACAACAAGCAAAAATAGAATCAGAGCATCAAAAATCTCTTTCGAGCTTGCATCAACAAGTTATAGAAATCACCGGTAATTCACGACAAGACTGGCTCTTAGCAGAAGCAGAATACTTATTGCGTATCGCGAATCAGCGTTTACTCATTGAGAAAGATCCGGTAACCGCAGAGAGCCTGTTAGGATCAGCTGATCAAGTATTATCAGAAGCAGACGATGCCGCGTTAATGCCGATTCGCGTTAAAATCGCTGAAGAATTATTAGCACTGCGAAGCATGGCAATTAGCGCAAACGACGAACTTATTGTGCGCTTAAGTGGCTTAGCAAACGTGGTTGAATCCTTAACGTTAGAAACTGAACTCTCCGAAAAAAGTATTGAAGTATCAGCTTTGTCGTCAACATCAACACCAGCAGAACAAAGTCTTGAACTCACTTGGTATGAGATGCTTTGGAGCAAAATCAAAACCGCATTTAACAAGGCTGTTTCGATCCAACGACTTGAAGAAAAGAATGATGCACCGCCATCCCCTCATTACGCGGAATACTTAAAACAAAACTTAGCCTTACGCATTGAACAGGCCAAGCTTTTATTAATGAGACAGCGCCAAGATCAGTTTAAAGCATCTATTTCAAATACCTTGGAATGGATGGCGACATACATGCCCACTAACAATGCATCTGTTGACGCGATCACGGCCGAGCTCAATGAGATAAATCAATTCGATCTCAGCCAAACACAAGTAAACATTGATGGTTCTCTTTCCATGCTCCAGCAGCTTGTCGAAAAAAAGTATCGCAACCACTCCCTCGAGAAATTTAATACGCCTCATCCTGTACAAACAGAAGGCAATGAACAATGAGACGAGTCTTTGTTTTCATCATTCTAGCGATTGTTGCGGCGGCCTTGCTCACTTTGGGCATTCAGTATGATACCGGCTACGTCAAAATCACTTATGGGCATTGGCTGATCGAAAGCAACCTTTGGGTCTTGGTGTCGTTGAATCTCATCGCTCTCATCGGACTTGGGTTTGTCATCAGTACGCTAAAAGCACTTATTCGCGGCTCAAATCAATCAATTCGATGGTTTAAAATTCGCCCAAAACGCAAGGCGAATAACGACTCACAGCGAGGGCTTCTCGCCTTCTTAGAGGGTGATTGGCAAACTGCAAAATCCTTATTAACACAGTCGGCCCAACATGCACGCATGCCTCTGGTGAATTTACTGGCTGCAGCCAACGCGGCAAACCAACAAGGTAATCACAAAGAGTCTGCGCAAATACTCAAGCAAGCCCACGAGCTCGACGGTGGCTCTGAGCTGGCAGCAAGCTTAACGCAAGTCCGTTTGCATATTGAAAACGAACGCTATGAAGCAGCTCTTGCAGTACTAACACGTTTACGAAAACAGCACCCTAAGCACGTATATGTCTTAAAACTAACCGTGCAAGTTTATCGCGCGTTGGAAGATTGGGAGCACCTTGTTGCGTGCTTTGAAGGAGATCTTGCTCAACAGCTAAACTTAAGTGCAGATTTTGAACGACAAGCGTGGGCAAAATTATTTGCGACCTATGCTACACGCCTTAAAACCGAGCAAAAAAATGGTGTTTATGTCGAAAGTTTGGAGTCATCTCTTGCTGAAGTATGGCAGCGTGTACCAAGTAAATATCGCTTTGATGAGCACGTCATTCACGCCTATGTGAGAGAGCTAATGAGTGTCGGCTTAAGTGCTGAATCAGAAGTCATACTTCGAAAAGCCCTAGAAAAATCGTGGAGCGAAAATCTGATCGATGCGTATGGGCGAGCAAAGGGCAAAGACGCGACGAAGCAATTGCTAAATGCTGAAAAATGGTTAAAGTCGCGACCTAATAGCCCACGTTTGCTGTTAGCGCTTGGGCGACTATCGTTACGATGTGAGCTTTGGGGAAAAGCGCAAGAGTACTTTTCATCGAGCCTAGCTCAGCAACCTTCACTAGAAGCGAGCGCCGAGCTCTATCGATTATCTTGCCACTTGAACAAGCCAGCACAGGATACCGACAAACAACTAGAGCATTTAATGCAGCAATTGCACCTTCCTGAATTACCTCAGCCCCGTTAGTAAATACACGGGGTTAAGCCAAATCGTTAACCCTGCTGAATTTATGATCTAGATCTGATCACGACTCACGTACTCAAGCACGTCAGAATAGAAATTCTCATGCTCGAGGCCTGCATCCTCTAAAGCATCCATTGCTGAGTAAACCATGCGAGGCGACCCCGCAACAAAGACCTTAAAGCCAGACAAGTCACCATGCCCTTCTAACACTGCATCAGCTAGCAAGGAGTGGTGCTGAGTGCTCTGGCTCTGCTCTTGGTCATCATCAGCAACAATAGTTTGAATATGCACATTCTCGTACCGATCTTCTAGATCTTTAACATAGTCGAGCGCATACAAATCACTTTCTTTGCGAGCGGTCCAATACAAACTGAGCTCTTTATCAAATCCGTTGCCAAGCAAGTATTCAATTAAACTCTTCATCTGTGCGAAACCTGTGCCCGCAGCAAGTAGCAAAACTGGTTCGCTTGGTACCGAACTTAAGCAAGCCTTTCCAAACGGCAGCTTCACTTGCACGCTCGCACTCGTTTGTAAAAATTGAACTACTTCAAGCGCTTTTTCCAAATGAGGATCAGCCTGAATATGCAACTCAATCTCTCGTTGATTCGGCGCACTCGCAATAGAAAAGTATGTTTCGTCTTCACGCTCAGGCAACAACAAGGCTAAATACTGGCCTGCGTAAAATTCTTTCAACTTTCCGGCTGGTTGCTCTAGTACAACTTTATAAACATGCGCCTGCATCTCAGACACCTGTTTAATCTGGCAACTAAATGTATTCATCGGTAATTCACCAGGGCCTAACACCCCGTCCATATAAATTGTCACATCAGTGTGAGGCTTAACATGACATACATAAATTTCGTTCGTATCGTTTGGCGAAACAAGCTCGCCGGTGCGCGTTTCAATACGACCTTGGATTAACTCAGCTCTGCAAATATGGCAAACGCCGTTTCGACAGCTGACTGGAAAACGAATATCAACTCGCTGCCCAGCTTCTATGAGCGTTTCGGATTCAGAGCACTCGAATTGCAGACCGTTCGGCTCAAGCGTAATGGAGTAACTCACTTACCAAACACGCTAAGTCTTTGGCAAGACACCAAGTTCATCCCACATTGAGTCCACACGCGCTTTTACATCCGCATCCATTTCAATTGAACGTCCCCACTCACGATCAGTTTCACCTGGCCATTTATTGGTGGCATCCATACCCATCTTCGACCCCAAACCAGAAATCGGCGAAGCGAAGTCGAGGTAATCTATTGGCGTGTTCTCGACCAAAGTAGTATCGCGTGCTGGATCCATTCTAGTCGTAATTGCCCAGATAACATCTTCCCAATTACGCGCATCTACATCGTCATCAGTCACAATGACAAACTTGGTATACATAAATTGACGCAAGAAAGACCAAACTCCCATCATGACCCGCTTCGCGTGCCCGGGATATTGTTTCTTGATCGTCACTACGGCTAATCGATACGAGCAGCCTTCTGGCGGCAAATAGAAATCAACGATCTCAGGAAACTGCTTTTGCAATATCGGTATAAAGACTTCATTCAATGCAAGCCCAAGTACAGCTGGTTCATCAGGTGGACGTCCCGTGTAAGTACTGTGGTAAATCGGATCTTTACGATGCGTAATACGCTCCACGGTAAATACTGGGAACTCATCTACTTCATTGTAATAACCTGTGTGGTCACCAAATGGACCTTCTGGAGCCGTGTCGTTGGGGTAAATAAAGCCCTCTAAAACAAACTCAGCACTCGCGGGCACAGTCAGCTCAGAATGCTTTGTCTTTACAGTTTCTGTTTTACCGCCACGCAGTAAGCCTGCAAACGCATATTCAGACAACGAGTCTGGCACCGGCGTTACAGCACCTAAAATCGTCGCAGGGTCTGCACCCAAAGCGACCGCCACTGGGAACGGTTTATCGGGATATTTCTCTTGCCACTCACGTAAATCAAGCGCGCCACCACGATGCGATAGCCAGCGCATGATCAGGCGATTCTTACCAATGACTTGCTGACGGTAGATACCTAAATTCTGGCGTTCTCTCTCAGGATCAGGGCCTTTCGTTACCACAAGCGGCCATGTAATCAAGGGGCCTGCATCCCCCGGCCAACAGGTTTGAACTGGGATTTTACTGAGATCGACTTGATCCTTCTCGATCACGACTTCTTGGCAAGGTGCGTTACGGAGCACCTTTGGCCCCATATTCAAAACTTGCTTGAAGATAGGAAGTTTCTGCCAAGCATCTTTTAAACCTTTTGGTGGATCAGGCTCTTTTAAAAATGCGAGAAGCTTTCCGACTTCTCGAAGTGCCGTCACATTCTCTTGCCCCATCCCCAAGGCTACGCGCCGAGGTGTACCAAAAAGATTTCCTAAGACCGGTATATCGGAGCCTTTTGGATTTTCAAATAAAATAGCCGGGCCACCGGCTCGAAGCGTACGATCACAAATTTCGGTCATCTCCAAATTTGGATCTACTTCTTTTTTAACGCGTACAAGTTCGCCTTGCTCTTCTAACTGTGAGATAAAATCTCTGAGATCTTTATATTTCATACGGTGTTTTACGAGAACAATAAAAAAGCCGACTCAACTAGCCGGCTTTTTTTAGTATTAATAAGTACTAACGCTTTTTCATTGCTAAGAAGAACTCGTCGTTCGTCTTAGTATCTTTCAACTTGTCGATCAAAAACTCAGTTGCTGCGACATCATCTTCCATGTTGTGAAGAAGCTTACGCAAGATCCAAACCCGTTGTAGCTCATCATCCGACATCAACTGCTCTTCACGACGTGTACCAGAACGTCGAATGTTGATCGCTGGATAAGTACGTTTCTCCGCGATACGACGATCTAAATGCACTTCCATATTACCTGTGCCTTTGAATTCTTCGTAGATGACTTCATCCATCTTCGAACCAGTATCAACAAGTGCTGTTGCGATGATGGTTAAGCTGCCACCTTCTTCGACGTTACGTGCTGCACCAAAGAAACGCTTTGGACGCTCTAGTGCGTGCGCATCAACACCACCGGTAAGAACCTTACCAGAGCTTGGAATAATCGTGTTGTAAGCGCGTGCAAGACGTGTAATCGAGTCGAGAATAATGACCACATCTTGCTTGTGTTCAACAAGACGCTTAGCCTTTTCAATTACCATTTCAGCTACTTGAACGTGACGTGCTGGCGGCTCATCAAAGGTACTCGCGACCACTTCGCCACGCACTGAGCGCTGCATTTCTGTTACTTCTTCAGGACGCTCGTCAATCAGAAGAACCATCAAGTGGCACTCAGGATTGTTCTTTGTAACCGATTGGGCAATCTGCTGCATCATCAAGGTTTTACCAGCTTTCGGTGGTGATACCACCAAGCCACGTTGGCCTTTACCTACTGGTGCTACTAAATCGAGGATACGACCAGATAAGTCTTCTGTTGAACCATTACCAACTTCTAGCACCAAACGATCATTAGGGAACAAAGGTGTAAGGTTTTCGAACAAAATTTTGTTCTTAGACGATTCCGGCTTATCGAAGTTAATTTGGCTAACTTTCAATAAAGCAAAATAACGTTCGCCATCCTTTGGTGGTCGAATCTTTCCAGAAATCGTATCACCCGTTCGAAGATTGAAACGACGAATTTGACTCGGCGAAACATAAATATCGTCTGGGCCTGCTAGGTATGAACCCTCAGCAGAACGCAAGAAGCCGAAGCCATCTTGAAGAATTTCAAGTACACCATCTCCAAAAATGTCTTCACCGCTTTTCGCGTGACGTTTTAGGATTGTGAAGATTACATCTTGCTTACGAGAGCGTGCTAGGTTGTCTAGCCCCATCTCTGAAGCGATTTCTAATAATTCAGGAACAGATTTTTTCTTAAGTTCGGTAAGATTCATAGCAATTGTCATGGGAACACAGAGTTGTGTTTTTCGAAGGATTTAGGAAATTTCAGGGAAACGCGCTGCGAGCGCAATTAGTCATTGAGCCTTGCTAGTTACGGCTGCAAACTTAAGATAGATCAATTCTTTTACAATAGCTAGTTTTATTGCGCAAAAATATGCTTCACAAGCTAAAGTTTTTGATCAAAATACACTTGATGCAAGCAAACCAACTTATAAGGCCAAAAAAATCGGTATGAGTGCCAGTAAACTGCTCCCTCTTGAAGACGCTATCGAACAATTATCCTCTCGTGTTCAAACCTGCTCATTAGAAGAAACGACGCCCATTGAGCAAGCGCTAAATAGAGTATCCGCAAGCGATGTAAATGCGCGCATTTCCCAACCACCGTTTCACAACAGTGCAGTTGATGGATATGCGTTTCGTATTAGCGATATTCAAAAGTCTGCCCTTCCTGTCACGATGCGTGTTCCTGCAGGCAGTGCACCAGGGCAGCTTAAAGAAGGCGAAGCTGCTCGCATTTTTACTGGAGCTCCTGTACCAGAAGGTGCTGATTGCGTACTGATGCAAGAGAGTGCCGAACTAAGCGAACTTAACGGTACAACTCTGTTAAGCACCAGCTCAAATTTATCTTTGAATCAGAACATTCGTCCAGCGGGGCAAGACTTTCAAGTAGGCGATACATTGCTCCGCAAAGGCGATGTTCTGCGCCCACAGAATATTTCTTTGCTTGCCTCTTCTGGTATCGCGGAGATAAAAACATATCGCCCTCTAACCGTTGCAGTAGTATCGACCGGCGACGAACTAGCGCAACCAGGAAGCGAGTTAAAACCCGGACAAATCTATAATTCGAACCAATACCTTTTGGAAGGATTAATCCGTAGCTTTGGCTTTGAAGTCCGCAATATCGGATGTGTTGCCGACAAGCTAGACGCGACGATCGAAGCCCTCAACAAGGCTGCGGAATCAGACATTATCATTAGCTCGGGCGGCGCGTCTGTTGGCGAAGAAGATTATATAAAAGCCGCGATCGAAGAACTTGGCGAAATAGATTTCTGGCGCATTGCAATTAAACCGGGCAAACCATTCATGCTTGGCAAAGTTGGCGATACACCTATTCTTGGATTACCGGGAAACCCGAGTGCAGTACTCGTGACATTTTTAATGCTGGCACGCTCTGTTTTATTGAAACGCCAGGGCTGCAGAGTAACGCAGATACGCACTCACCAGTTCCCTCTGGGCTTTAACTGGAAGAAAGCTGGCATTCGACGCGAATTTATCCGTGTGCGCCTGAACGAGGACAATCAAATCATCGCGCATCCGAATCAAAGTTCTGGCATGATGAGCTCATCATGTTGGGCTGAAGGCTTCGCAGTTATTCCCGAAAATACCTGCCCACAAGCTGGAGACTTAGTGACGTTTATTCCTTTCTCTCATCTTCTTCAACTTCCTGAAACTACCTTGGATCAGTAATGAAAGTACTATTTTTCGCGAGCTTAAAAGAACAGTTAAATTGTGGCGAACTTGAAGTCAATGAGCCGACTATATCAACGGTACAAGAACTCAAAGAACAGCTAGCAAACCGAGGTGAACCTTGGGCTTCTGCCTTAAACTCTACAAAGCTACTCGTTGCAGTAAACCAAGAAGTCACCGATTTCTCAGCGCCCATTAGCAACGACGATGACATTGCTTTCTTCCCTCCAGTAACAGGCGGCTAGCTCGATGATCCAAGTCCAAGAAAATGATTTTGATATTGCAGAGATTCATCAGCAATTACGCCAACAACATCCAGGAAAAACTGGTGCAATCTGTACTTTTACAGGTTTAGTGCGAGAGTTTGGAGATCAATCTGGCGTAGAAAGCATCGTGCTTGAACACTATCCAGGCATGACTGAAAAGCAATTAGCGAAAATCGTTGATCAGGCGAAACGACGTTGGCCTATCCTAGGGACATGCATTATTCATCGTGTCGGAGAACTTGAACTAGATGATCAAATCGTTGTTGTGGCCGTCAGCTCTTCTCATCGCGATGCATCCTTCGCTGCCTGCAGTTTTATCATGGATTATTTAAAACGAGATGCGACAATCTGGAAAAAAGAAGTCGGCGAAAAAACAGTCTGGGTTGAAGCAAAAGACAGTGATTTAGAACAGGCTAAACAATGGGAATCCTAATCCTTTAGCTTAGGATTCCTAAAAACTTACGCCACGTCCTCTTTCTTTTGCACCAAACTTACTACCGCCCAACCGCTCTGCGGCTCAACACTTTCTTTACCGCCGATAGGATAAACGCAGCCATCGCTCGAAATGCCAAATAACAATGTCGCTCTCGAATCATTCTCGCGTTTGTAATCCTCAAAAGAAAACTCATCACTCAGTTGTGTGAGTTTCACTGTCGCACCTTTCGCATACAAACTTGCCAACTTGGCGTAACTCAAGCCATCTTGAAACAAACTATTGGTTTGCATGAACGTCTCTGATACTTGATGGCTGGCTCGTTGCTCTTGCTCCGCCTCGTTAAAAGCAAACACATGCTTTGCACCAAAGTGATCAAGGTAATGATACACCACGTGAGCGTTCAGTTGTTTGTAAGGTGAAATCGCTAAGAATTGCCCTATTCCGGTCAAATCAAGATTATTCTCAGCATGTTCTGACGCGGCATTCCCGTAGTACACCGGTAAACTTGCCATTCTAGCGGCACGAACATTTTCCCAGCTGGTATCAGATAAAATAACTTTCACACCACGCTCTGAGAATGCTTTGGCAATATCACGAGCGAGTGGATTTGCCCCCAAGAACAAAAAGCCATGATCATCGGCTTCTTGCACGCCTAAGGCTTTCGCTAATGGTCGTGCGGTCACACTCTGCAAAGCCACAGTCACGACAATCACAAGAAATACTAAAGGCACCAGCACTCCAGCCTCGACCATTCCCTGCTCTTCTAACTTAAACGCAAATAACGAAGATACCGCAGCCGCGACGATACCCCTTGGCGCAATCCAAGATAAGAAAGATTTTTCTTGCCAACTTAAGTCAGTGCCAATCGCTGCGACAAACACTGAGATCGGGCGAGCTAAAAATATGAGCGCGAGCATAATCCATACTGCCGCAATGCCTAAGTCATACAGAGCGACCAATTCCATTCTGGCGGCAAGTAAAATGAACAGTGCAGAGATCAGCAATACAGAAAGAGATTCTTTAAATTCTAAAATCTCATCGATCGGCACGCCTCTCATGTTGGCTAACCAAATTCCCATGACGGTCACCGTAAGCAAACCCGACTCATGTACCAAAAAATTAGAGAGCGCGTATACGCCGAGCATAAAAGTCAGCGTGCCCGTATTTAATAAAAACTGCGGCAGCCAGTGACTGCGCAAGGCTTCGCCCAATATATACCCAGAGGCGCCGCCTAAGGTTAAACCTAAAACTAATGTGGCTCCGAATGTGCCGAGTGTTTGTAAAAACGCACTGCCGCCATCACCACTTGCGATAATGAATTCAAATACCAATACGGCGAGTAAGGCACCAATTGGGTCAATGACTATACCTTCCCATTTTAAGATATTAGTAATTCGTCCGGAGGGTCTGACAGAGCGAAGTAAGGGCATGATCACCGTGGGTCCGCTGACCACGACAATCGAACCAAACAACATCGCGAGAGATAAAGGGATATCGAGCGCTAGATACGCGGCAAAAGTTGCGATAAAACAAGTAACAACGGTGCCCGAGGCTAGTAGGTTACGCACCATTTTGCCGTGACCACCGAGCTCAGAAAACTTAAGGGTTAAACTTCCCTCAAATAAGATAACCGCTACGGCTAGAGAGATAATCGGAAAAAGCATGTCTCCGAGAAGGCCGTCTGGGTTCAACCATCCCAGCCACGGGCCAAGGATGATTCCCGCAACAAGCAAGAACAAAATAGCCGGTTGGCGTAAACGCCATGCGACCCACTGACAAATTAATGAGACGACGCCGATTGAAGCGAGAGTAATAACGCTGTGTTCAAGCATCGAGGCTTTCCTTGGGGATCAACACATCTCCATGGCCCGCTCAACGCAGGCAAACTGGCTAAAATAAAACTTATCTAGCCAGTTTAGCAAGGATTCTCGATACGCCCACCATTGCGAACACAGATGTGACGGATGTGACTGCACCAAAGCCTGAAGCGCAATCCAACTTAACAGGTCCGGCTCCATCAGGTTTCGAAGCGCACACACTGCCATCGAGTTGGGCATACTTTAATTGTTCGGTTGAGTAGACACACTCAACGCCAAACTTACGTTTTGGATTGCGGGAATAGTTATGTAAGCGACGCAAGTTGTTTCGAATCTTCGCCAACAATGGGTCTTGCGTGGTGCGCGCCAAATCTTCAATCTGGATTTGTGTCGGGTCTAATTGTCCGCCAGCGCCGCCGCAAACCATCAATGGAATTTTGTTTCGACGGCAATGCACAACAATAGAAGTTTTTGCCTTCACGCTGTCCGTGGCGTCAAACACATAACTAAATTCTGTAGTGAGTAAGTCACCGACATTTTTAGGCGTTAGAAATGTGTGCTTCACATGGACTTGAATATCAGGGTTGATCTCTTTAAGACGCTCAGCCATTACCTCAGTCTTCATATGGCCAACCGTATTCTGCAAGGCATGGACTTGTCGATTGATATTCGAAACACACACATCATCCAAATCAATCAAGGTGATTTCACCAATACCTGAACGCGCTAACGCTTCAGCTACCCATGACCCAACACCACCAATACCCACTACAGCTATATGGCTATTTAAAAACACCTGCAAGGCGTTCATGCCATAGAGTCGGGCAATCCCTCCAAAACGAAAGGCGTAGTCTTCTGTAATTGACTTTAGGTTCACAGACTCTTGATCAGACATCGACTGCACCCTCTAATTCAAACGCTAAAAAGTCGTGATCAACTAACTCATAACGCTTGCGCTTAAGCGGTTTCAATTTACTCAAATCCACTACCACCAAACCGTCAATACAGTCTTGAAAATCAGGGTCAATATTAAAGCCGTGGAATCGGGTTCCACCGTCATCACATAACTCTGAGTATTGCTTGTAGAGCGTAGGAACAGAGTGACCAATCAAACCCAGCTGCTCACGCAACACAACAAAGGCATCTCTTGAATCTAAACCATCGAACAGGTGCTGATTGTGGACCTTGGCTTGATAGCCCATCATGTAAGGTCGTTTACATTCGATAATCGGTGTATGTGAAAAATAGTACTTACCGTAATAACCAAGCAAGAGGTCCTTACCTTTTTGGCTAAAGGCATTTGAAATACTCACTGCACCGAGCAAGTAGCGAACTTGAGAGTTTTGTCGAATATACGCGGCGATCCCCGTCCACAAGTAATCAAGACTGCGAGAGCCCCAATACTTTGGTTGAACAAAGCTTCTGCCCAGTTCGACACCGCGTGCCAAGGTTGGCTCAGCATTAGGCAAATAATGCATTAGTGTCGATGTATATAACTGATCAATCGCAATATCATGCGTTGACCGTAAACGATATGCACCAACGACTTCTTGGTCCGACTCGTCCCATAGAACAATATGCTGATAGTAAAGATCAAAGGCATCAACATCGCAGGCTTTGCCACTGCCCTCTCCGACTAAACGAAAGGCCTGTTCTCGTAGCCGACCGATCTCTTTCAATAAAGAAGAGCCCTCATCTACTGAACACAAGTAAATCAACTTTCCGTCTTTTGTTTTACCAAGCAAACTAGCGTGCTGAAGCTCGTCCAATAATGAGGACCTTGGCTCGGCCGTTGCAATCGCTGGCAAGGTCTTGAAATAAGAACTCTTCCCTTTTACCGCACGATATAACTGTTTTCTTAATAGCTTCGCTTTGTACTTATCTTGCAGGGGTAGATCTTTGTAATCCGTGGAATCGATTATCTCGCCAACAAGCAAACGTTGGTCGTAAACGTTCGGTAGAAACTTCTTCGCGAGTGTTTGAGCGAAATCTTGAACAAGGCCATGCCCACGATAAAAAAGACGTGCTTGTTGTAAATAAGGCTGCTCGGAACTCGAGACATGAATATGCAATAAGGGGCTTTGTGAATGCTCTGCAATGGCAAGAAAGTCTGTCGGCCAGCGCTCCTGCGTGATTTTAGGAACACCTTCGGAACGTCCCAAATGAACAGGCTGAATAATGAGCACACCCTCATTCGCAAGATGCTCTAATGCCTTGTGCTTTGTTTGTTCTGACGACTGTTGGGCTGCATTTAATTGTGTGCCATCAGGCAAGTCCGTCAGCCATCGATTGCCTGTCTCTGCAATACAGGCAACATCTGATCTTACCTGCGAGACTAGGTGCAATAACGCTAAGCTCGAAACGCCCGGTAAAGGATCATTTGCTAGGATGATTAAACGACCAAGTTGTGGGATACGATCAAGGCTTGCCTGATCATATTCAAGACCGACTCCCGCTTGCTTCACGAGCTCGGAAACCGAGGTATGAAATGAACCCGCAGACGTTTGCGGCGGGACTATTTCACGACTTCCTGCTTGCCGCGCAATGAATGGCAGTTTCAGCATCAAACAAATCTCTAAACAGATTTACGGTAAAGCAAATCCCACACACCGTGCCCTAAACGCTCTCCACGTTTTTCAAACTTAGTAGTAGGTCGGTAGTCAGGCTTGGGAGAATACGAGCCGGTCTCTGCACAATTACTGTAATCAGGTGCTGCATCCATAACCTCAGCCATATGTTCTGCATAAGGCTCCCAGTCTGTTGCCATATGAAACACTCCACCCTCGGAAAGCTTAGTGGCAACCAAAGCAGCAAATTCTGGCTGAACAATACGACGTTTGTGGTGACGTTTTTTATGCCAAGGGTCTGGGAAATATAACTGTAAACGCACCAAGCTGTTGTTAGGCACTTTGTTCTTAAGCAACTCAACCGCATCGCAACACAACAGACGTAAGTTTGTGAGCCCTTCGTCTCCCGCCTGAGCGAGTAAGGCACCAACTCCGGGTCGATGGACTTCAACGCCGACGAAATTCGTATTTGGGTCAGCTTTCGCCATTTCAAATAATGAACTGCCCATACCGAAACCAATCTCGAACACAACCGGGTTTGTATTGCCAAATATCTCTTCGAAATTTAGTTCTTGTTCAGGATCTAGGCCAAAGGCTTCCCAATATGAATCCCACCCTCGGGTCTGCCCAGCGGTCATTCTCCCGCTTCGCACTACGAAACTGCGTATAACTCGCTGCATTGGGTTGTCTTGATCTGTCACTGAAAGTCCTTAATTTTGAATCTATTACACGGGGGAGGATTTTAGATTTAGCGTGATTTCTTAGCAAGTTAGTCACGGATTCTTATAAAAGACCCACTTCGTGCACATTTAAAGCGTGATCGAGAACACAAGGCCATAACGATTTAACGATCTGTTACATATTTGGTGATGTTTTGCACGGATAGGTTAAAAATTGATCGTATACTTAGCAGCACAGATTCACGAAGAAGCGATCGTGGTTCTGTCTTCCTTGAAGAAACCCCTATTAAGGAGTCACAATGTGACTCCTCTTTTTTTGCCTTTTAAAAAGTATCAAACCTTGGATAGCACAGATCTGAACCGCAAGGCTTGAGACAAATGCCCCTGACTAATCACCGCCTGCCCAGAACAATCCGCCAAGGTTCTCGCGAGACGCATCATTCTATGCGCGGCTCTGTTCGACAAAGCCAATTTATCAATTGTTACGATTAACCAATCTTGTTGGACTTCACTTAAGGCACATATTCGCGATAAGTCTTCACCATGTAACTCGCTATTCAAACATCCTTGGCGGCGCATTTGTATCTCACGTGCCTGCTCAACACGTGCTCGCACCTGTGCACTCGATTCAGCTTTTTCCTTAGCGCCAAGAGAAACCCGTGCCGACTGAAAAGGCACCTCAACATACATATCAATTCGATCTAATAAAGGGCCCGATAATTTTCGGCGATACTGTTCGATTTGTTGCGGCGTATCAGTACAAGCAATCGTTGGATGCCCTAAATAGCCACACGGGCATGGATTCATGGCAGCAATAAATTGAAAATTCGCAGGTAAGGTAATTTGATGCTGTGCGCGCGCGATCGAAATCGCATTCGACTCTAAAGGCTCTCGTAGCATCTCAAGACTATGCCTCGAGAACTCTGGCAGCTCATCCAAAAATAAAACACCCTGATGCGCTAAAGACACTTCACCGGGTTTAGGTTTAGCGCCACCTCCTACAAGAGAAACTGCCGAACACGAATGATGAGGTGAACGAAATGGTGGTGTAAACCAATCCCCCTCATCTCTCGGAGTATTGGTTAAGCTATATAAAGCGGCTACGTCGCGTGCTTGTTTGATATTAAGTTGAGGCAATATGCCGCTGATACGCGAAGCAAGCATACTTTTGCCTGTTCCTGGCGGACCAAATAACAATAAGTTATGCCCTCCCGCTGCAGCTATCTCTAGCGCTTTACGCGCAGAATACTGACCAAGAACATCCGACAGATCATCTATTTGAGCATCTAGGTCTTGATCAGAAGTTTCTGCAGTATATCGGCATGTCGTTGCACGCTCAGGATCGCGAAGATATTCCACCAACTGCCGAAGGTCTTCTATGCCATAGATCGATTTTGCACCTAATAAGTGAGCATAACGGAGATCATCCTTCGCAACAAACACACGGTGGCTAGACTCGAGGCTTTCAATCAAAGAAGGTAAGACACCCGTGACGGGACTGCACTCTCCAGTTAATGCTAACTCGGCAATAAACTCGCAAGCGCTAATATCAACTCCATTCAATTGCCCACTTGCCGCCAAGATCCCAACAGCAATAGCTAAATCGAAACGGCCGCCCTCTTTCGGTATGTCTGCAGGCGCTAAATTAACGGTCACGCGGCGCATCGGGAACTCAAAACCACTATTTATAAGTGCGCAGCGCACACGTTCACGGCTTTCTTTTACGGCCGCCTCGGGTAAACCAACAACGGTAAATGAAGGCAGACCATTGGATAGATGCGTTTCAACACGCACGGAAGGGGATTCAACGCCGAACAATGCCCGCGTTTTCACAATAGACAAACTCATTACGCATCCTTGCTCAAATATTGCACAACCATGGTGCAAGTTTCACTTTGCCATCCTTAGCAAAGCTTTTTGACCAAACGAGTGTTACTCGTCGATTTTACTTTGTAAGTCCTGTACAGACTTTTCTAACTGTTCAAGCATTTCTCTCGTGCGCTCTAGCACTGCTTGTTGTGCATCGAACTCTTCACGAGATACTAGATCCAACTTATTGATAACACTAGAAATAACAATCTTCAGATTGTTTGAAATCTCGTCCTGTGCAGCTTTACCAAATTCAGGAAAAACTTGATTAACCTGATCTTGAATCACTCCGAATAATTGCTGAGGGTTCAACATAGTCTCTTACCAACTGTCTAAAACTGGCGCCAAGTCTACCATTGCCCTCCATCGAATCACAGTTGAAGAATACGCACCAAAATAAAGCACCAAAACAGTGCGTAGCACACATACTCGCCCTTCTTAAGCGCACTTTTCAAAAACAAAACATCAAAAAATATTCATAAGCGACTGATTATTATGAACTTTTAATCATTGGCACACAGACTGCTTTATCAGTTCACTACGATGCAGCAGAAGACTCGCTGCCCAGTCGAGACAGAAATAATAATGAAATAGGCGGCATAATAAGGAGACATATATGAAACTCGTAACTGCCATTATCAAGCCTTTCAAGCTGGACGATGTGCGAGAAGCATTATCTGAAATTGGCGTGCAAGGTATTACGGTAACTGAAGTAAAAGGCTTCGGTCGTCAGAAAGGTCACACAGAACTATACCGCGGTGCGGAATACGTTGTGGACTTCCTTCCAAAAGTAAAAATCGAAGTAGCTATTGGCTCTGATTTACTTGATCAAGTAATCGAAGCAATCTCTAAAGCTGCAAACACAGGAAAAATCGGTGACGGTAAGATCTTCGTTTCTGCTCTTGAGCAAGCGATTCGTATCCGTACCGGCGAAACCGGCACTGACGCTGTATAACCATTTTATAAATCATAAGAGCCTAGGTACGGAGGGCTATCATGGAACAGTTATCCAATAACATATTTGAACTTCAATATGCGATGGACACCTTTTATTTCTTGGTGTGCGGCGCATTAGTAATGTGGATGGCGGCAGGTTTCGCCATGCTTGAAGCAGGTCTTGTTCGCGCTAAGAACACGACTGAAATTTTGACTAAAAACGTCGCGTTGTTCGCGATCGCTTGTACTATGTACTTAGTATGCGGTTACGAAATCATGTACGGCGGCGGCTACTTCTTAAGTGCTACTGACAGCGTTGCTTCTATGGACGAAGCTGCAATCGCTGGCGTACTTGCTTCTGCAACTGAAGCTGGTTTCGGCGACATGGGTGAGTACTCAGGCGCGTCTGACTTCTTCTTCCAGGTAGTATTCGTTGCAACTGCAATGTCTATCGTATCTGGTGCGGTTGCAGAGCGTATGAAGCTTTGGGCTTTCCTAGTTTTTGCGGTAATCATGACTGGTTTCATCTATCCAATGGAAGGTTCTTGGACTTGGAACGGCGACGCAGTATTCGGCTTGTATGAGCTTAGCTACAGCGACTACGCAGGTTCTGGTATCGTTCACATGGCTGGTGCAGCAGCTGCACTTGCTGGTGTTATCCTTCTTGGTGCTCGTAAAGGTAAGTACGGTCCTAACGGTGAAGTTAACGCTATCCCAGGCGCTAACCTTCCACTAGCGACTCTTGGTACTTTCATCCTTTGGATGGGCTGGTTCGGTTTCAACGGTGGTTCTACTTTGAAGCTTGGCGGTATCGCTGTAGCAAACGAAGTTGCTAGCGTATTCTTGAACACAAACGCTGCTGCAGCGGGTGGTTTGATTGCTGCTCTTATCGTTGCACGCATCTTGTTCGGTAAGGCAGACCTTACAATGGCATTGAACGGCGCACTAGCTGGTCTTGTTGCTATCACTGCTGAGCCTGCAGATCCATCTCCACTACTTGCTACTGTAATCGGTGCAATCGGTGGTGTGATCGTCGTATTCTCAATCGTTACTCTTGATAAGCTTAAGCTTGACGATCCAGTCGGCGCGATCTCTGTACACGGTGTTGTTGGTCTTTGGGGTATCTTCGCGGTTCTACTTTCAGACGCAGACGCTACGTTCATGGGTCAGCTAGTAGGTGCGGTAACAATCTTTGCATGGGTATTCGTAACAAGCTTGATCGCTTGGGGCGTAATCAAAGCGGTTATCGGTCTACGAGTTTCTGAAGAAGAAGAGTACGAAGGTGTGGATCTTTCAGAATGTGGTATGGAAGCATACCCAGAGTTCACTAAAGACTAATCAACTAGTCCTTAGTAAGATCTAAGAAGAAGGGCGCTCATTGAGCGCCCTTTTTTGTTGTCTATCGAATTGTTTGTTTAACCCTACGCATAAAAAGTTATTGTTTAGCATTCTATGTTTAGGAATAGACAGAAGCGATCATCCTCCCGTTCGTCATTCCGGACAGCGAAGCGTGACAAGGTGAATTGCGCAACGCGCAAGAGAGGGTGCCCTGGGGTATCCGGAATCTGGTTTGTGAATGCACAGAAATAGACATTAGCGGATGTTGAACTGCTGATGTCCGGTCGATCCTTGATGCGTACTTCTACAAAGAAGCGGACATTTCGCGGCGCGAAAACTTTTCGATTTATATACAGAAGCGGACGTCAGACAGGCAAGTTTTTAACTGGGATTTATTTCGAGTTTATATAGTAAGCAGACATGAACGCCTACAATAACGGGCCGCAGTGTAGGCGCGAAGCACCGAAACGTAGGTCCGAGCTAGCTTGCTGGCGGGCGTCGATTGTATTGTTAAATGCCGTAGTCACGTTCCACCTTCGATATACGAGTTTTGAACGATGCATACCATTTCTCATGACCAAGCCGTTGGGCTTCTTGGTGCCCTGCATTTTTCTTCCACCGCTTAATGGATTCAAGATCAGACCAATAAGATACGGTAATTCCAACATCCTCTCGCGCTGACTCTACACCTAAAAAGCCTGGTTGCTTTGACGCAAGCTCAACCATTCGATCTGCCATTTGGCCATAACCGTTATCACCTTCTGTACGGTGAGAAGTGAAAATTACTGCGTAGTAAGGTGGTGCCGGTGTATTGGCAATGAGAGACATCTAAACTCCTTTGAGCATTTAACGCCGCTATAAAGGGCAGGCAATGCGCAGCATTGACTGTCCAGCCCAACTTGTTGGGCGATCTTTGATAGCCTGGTTATGTGTGATGTTGCTGTTAATCATAAAACGCCAACCATGCTAACGTAATTAATGGGATTAATAGGGGAACCAAGCCGTACATTACAAAATCAGAATATGCCCTGGAGCTGAGATACTGAAACCCTTTTTGTATTGAGCGAACTGTAAAAATGGTTAAGCCTATAAATCGATATCGATGCCATTGCTTTCATTATCTCTTTTGTTTTTTAGTGCTCTGGCTGTCTCACCTAAAACATCGAATCCGTTTGGGTCACTACCTTTATACCCCTGACTTTTTCGTTTCCTGCTTTCATCATTTGGTAAAGGCCACATAAATACCGTTATAGAAAAACCGATGAAGGGGATCAAAATAAATGGGAAGTAAATTTCCTCAACTGCGAAGTACATTAGCAGCCCAAAACTTAATAAAGACAATGCGATAAGCTTCGCTTTCATATCAGCACCTTAGTGAACATAGCCGTGGAATCTTAGTTTCGAGGCCTGTTGGTTTGCAAAGTATGCAACCTCAAATCATCGCGCCTTGCTTGGTAGGCAAGGCCATCCTTAAGTTTTCTATCCTAAGATGAAACGACCTCGTTTTGAAAGTCTGTCTTGCGACGCACTGATTTTTTTGACGTTCAGGACAGGTCAGCTATCCGCAAGAAGGTAACGTTTTAGTTATTGCTCCATTAACGACTCCTAATGTCTACTTGCGAATGAAAAACAAATGTCCGCTTTTCATTCTTAGTACGTACTAACGCCGCCATATGGGGCATTGCTTATGGAGTGGAGCTTTGGGGTAAAGTGGCGCAGCCACCCCAAAGCGCAGCGGAGTAAACAATGCCCCTATGATGGCCTTGTTAGAATATTAATTGCAGAGTAATGACTCTATATCACTGATTAGCAAGCTAGATTGAAGATTACCATCACCACCCACTTTAATATTCATATTTGCAGCTGAAATATTTAACCCTGTCGTAGAACTAATGACAGAATCAAGAAGGAAGTTTTCCATGCCGTCTGTAGTATCGTAAGTAAACTCTAGAGTATTGGAGTCGCTGGTTAAGGTGTATTTACCACTAGTGGAAGAATACGTTACAGTGCCCTCGTGAAGACTAGAGTTTATTTGGCCGGATGCCGTAGATAAAGAATAGCAATTTTCGCCTGTGCCACTTGCTTCACCTTGATAGTCATAAGCAGTTACAGCGCCTGATTCAGCAATATACAAGTAAGCTTCATCGCCTGTTCGAGAGGTATCATAGACCCCAGAAACAGCAACTATGTTTTCATCTGGTGTACCTGAAGAAGTTAAGGGATCTGAAGAATCAGATGACCCTGAGCTCCCACAACCAGAGATAAAACCCACTACAACTAACGATAAAGTTACTTTTTTCATATTCACAAATACTCCTTTAGTTTGATTGTGATTTTCCTAAAATTCTAACGCCCCGCTAAACGGCGAACGAAACGCAGTGTAGTGAGTCCAGTGGAGGTCGCGCTTTTTGCGGCCGGAACGTGTTTGAGCGGCTTGTTATGAGTTTTATGTGGCACATACTACAACCCCAACCCCTCTTTTACTTCAAAGATTATTTTGGCGATATTCATATCATGCTCAGGCGCTGCAGATAACCCCATATTTTCAGTTGAAGTCACTCCAAGGTACTTTGCTATTGGCTCTGGAGAATCGCTCTCCATTGCGTAAGCAAAAACTCTTGGCAAGTAAGATTGATATTCATCTCTTGCCCAGTCGCTATCGGAAACGCCAATTGGGTCCCATTTATAAAAGAGGATCTCATCGATTCTTTTATAAAGTTCTAGCTGATCTGGTGGTAGCTTCTTTCCCATTACTTACTCATAACAGTTAATTCTACGTACCCGATACGGGTATCACTTTTCAATTAGGTTAACACCTTCGGAACGATCAATTCATTAATAATCATAGACTTATGAGACTTCCGTTTTTTCAAATTGCGCACACTCTTTAGCAAATGCGTATTGAATACGCATTTGCTAATTCATTACCCCTTTAAAATCAGAGCTTTATAAGAATAA
>NZ_LWFH01001410.1:0-1753 GCF_001635725.1 Oleiphilus sp. HI0066 | reverse complement strand
CGTTTACGCCTGAATGACGACTAGCCTGACTGTTTAGTTTCTAATTATTGAGTTTGGTGACTGTGTCTGCTGAAGCGATCTGGTTAGCCGTTTGCGTATTCTTAGTTTTTCTCCAGCAAGTAGGTTTTTTATTGCTAGAATCTGGTTTGGTGCGTTCAAAAAACAACGTTAACGTTGCTGCAAAAAATGTCCTCGACTTATGTTTAGTGATTCTTCTTTTCTGGTTTGTCGGATAAGCAATTGTCTTTGATGGCGATCTTGTATTGGAAGGTGAGGGCTATCTAGTCTTTCTCTATCAGAGCCTATTTTTTGCACCCTGTGTAACGTTGATATCCGGAGCTCTTTCAGAGCGCGTTGCTCTCTGGGTATATGTCATTGTAGCGGTTTTTACCGCGGTCTTTATCTATCCCTTTTTTGCTTTTAATGTCTAGAGTCAGTCTGCACTGCTCGCACAGTTTGGGTTTGTAGACCTAGCTGGTTCGGCAGTTGTTCACGTCGTGGGTGGTGCGATTGCTTTGGCCGTACTTTTGATTATTGGTCCGCGGGAAGGTGTGTTTGTTAAAGGGCGCAAAGTGGCTCTTGCCGCTAATATGCCTGTAGCCGTTGGCGGTGGATTTTTATTGTTCATAGGCTGGTTAGGATTTAACGGTGGTTCAGCATATCGCTCAGATATCGACGTATTTTTAGTCATTGTTAATACGGTTTTCGCTGCATGTGGAGCGGGTGCTTTTGCTGTAGTATTTTCACTGCTGCGACGCTCAATTATTGATGTGAAGGTTCTGATAAATGCAATCTTATCAGGGCTAGTCGCGTCTTGTGCCTCGGCTCATCTTATTACGCCGACTCAAGCGCTTATGCTTGGTGTGCTTGCGTATTGGGTAATGAAAGGTTCTTCATCATTACTTGAATACTTCGAAGTTGATGATGCAGTTGATGCTGTGCCCGTTCATTTAGGTGGCGGTATGGTGAGAGTGTTGCTTCCTGTTCTGTTTGTTTCTGAGTTTTCGTTGCTGCCTCAGCTTGTTGGCTTGGCAATCGCTGTGGTTTGGGGTTTTGGTTTAACGTATGCAGTGATGCGATTAATTAACCGCTTTTGGCCTCTCAGAATTAGTAAGGAGGCCGAAAAGCTTAGGCTCAATATTTACGAGCACGGAGAGCGTAATGATCTGTCGGACATGATCGAGTCAATCAGCCACAACCATGAAAGCGGAGAACTAACGAAGCGATTGCCTGAAAATGAATCCACCGAAGTTGGTTTGTTAGCGGGGCATTACAATGGTCTTCTAACAAGCATAGATGCTCAGCAGCAAGAGCTTCAAGATTTACTGCGTGAGTCGCGGCGTCTCCAAGGTGTAAAGGATGAGTTTATCGGGACGATGAATCACGAAATACGAACGCCTATTACTGCGGTTATTGGATTCGCAAAACGATTGGTGTCTGGTGTTAGCAATGCTGATGAATCACGTGATTTGTCTAAGCGCGTGCTTGAAGCGGGGCAAAGACTCGATGCACTGTCCAAGCAGTTGTTAGATGTTGAGCGCGTAGATGGTTTTGAACACGGTGTTAGTTGCCAAGCTTACTCGTGCGAAGCTGTTGTACGAGAGGTGGGGGTTCAAGCGCACCTTATGTTTGATGAGCTTGGTGTCGGGATTAAGGAATCTGTTCCCAAAGAGCTCGAAGGTCAGGTTTATATAGATATGCAGGTCTTGTACGACGTGTTACGTGAGGTTTTTGATAATGCGCGTAAGTTTGG
>NZ_LWFH01001409.1:0-1535 GCF_001635725.1 Oleiphilus sp. HI0066 | reverse complement strand
TGTTAAATAAGTATTTAAACCCATGGGTGAATCCGGCGACAGTGATACCCGTCAGAGCGAAGTAGATAGCATGCTTGTATTGTTTATGGGTCGCGAGAGATGCAACGCATATCAGGAATAACAAGATAAGCAGAGCTTGATCGCCGAGCAGCGTGATGAAAACAAAGAAGCTGTAAAACAAGGTATCCCTGACAGTTAATGCCTTGGCGAGAACCCATACATCAAAGCCATCTAGCATGCCGCTAATGTTTAAATAAGCAATGCTTGAAAATGCTATGGCACTTAAAGTGAATATTGAGCCAAAGTACACGAACGGTTTTGCTCGCTGTTTGCTCAGTGATAACCATAACAGGCTGATCGCAATTATTAGGCATAAAACAAGCACAAGGGCATAGGTAATATCACGATTTTGAGTAGCGAGTTGCGTTATTTCTGCTCCCAAATAACCGGGTAATATATAGGCTGGAGCCCATGCGAGAGCTGAAAGCAGATTGATAAGAATAAATTTGGTGGGTGACATTTGGAGTACACCCGCAGTGAGTGGGAGTACTGGACGCAGAGGTCCGACAAACCGACCAATGACTACGCTGTAGGTGCCATATTTCTCAAAAAATCTTTCACCCTCTTGTAAGGCGTTTGGATACTTTGAAAAAGGCCATGTGAGAGGTAATCGGTCGTGGAAGGCACGGCCAATACAAAAGCTAATAACGTCACCAAGCACAGCGCCGATAAATGCGGCAGCTAATACCTCTATGAGCGGGATGCCTGCGAGTCCTGCAACGGCAGCAGTTGAAAACAGCAATGCAACGCCTGGGACAACAATGCCTGCGATGGCAAATGATTCGACAAACGCGATGATCGCAATTGCAGGTAATATTAAGCTCGCGTTTGCGGTGAGCCAGTGACTTAACTCTATTAAACTTGGCATCTTAGGTGGTTAGTCGTTCAATATAACGCGATTATTACCTTTGCTGTGTGCTTCAGCCAGCGCTGCATGCGCGCCTTGAAGCAACTCTTGAGCGCTTTTTGAGTTTTTAACAGGTGTGAATGTATTGGCGCCAATGCTGACTGTAATGCTGTCTACTTCGGGCCACGTGCTTTCTTCAATCGTTCTTCTGATTCGTTCTGCAATGACAAGTACGCCCTCTTCTGGTGTGCAGGGTAGTAGCAAGTAAAAACGCTGCTGGGCATCGAAGTATTGGCTGTCTCCTGCTCGAATCATTCCATTCAGCGTTTCAGATAATTGTTTCAATAAATCTTGCTGAATGCCAATACCATGCATTTCTTCTATTTGTTCAAAGTAATCGACTTCAAGAGACAATATGGAAACAGGGCGCTCTGTTTCTTTAGATCGTGAGACTTCTTTATTTAGTGTGTCTTCTAAGTGTCTGATGTTGTAAGCACTAGTCACCGGCTCATGAATGGCTAACTCAACGAGAGTACGACTGCGACTCTGGTGCAGCATTGCAAATGTTCCTGCAAATGCAATCATCAGTACATAGCTCGTGGCGAACAAAGAAACAGTGAGTAGATCT
>NZ_LWFH01001408.1:0-526 GCF_001635725.1 Oleiphilus sp. HI0066 | reverse complement strand
TCACCCGCTTCCACGGTTTGGCCTTCACGCACATGAATAGCGCTTATAATACCGCCATCAAGATTTTGAATGACTTGTGTATGACTGAGCGGAATGGCTTTTCCTTGGCCGCGAACAATCTCATCAATACTCGATGTATAAGCCCAAGCAATGAGCGCGAGTACCATGACGAGCAACACCCATAAGGTGATTTGCGCCACTTTTGGCGTACGCATTAACTCGCCTTGCGAGGCATCTGTAATAAAATCTAAGTCTTCTTGATGCAGCTTCTTCAATTGTTTTTTGCTGAGGTGATCACTAGTGCTCATGCTTCACCTCCGTCTTTAGTATCGGACTTATCTTGTGCAGGTATTTTTCCTGATAAGCGATCGAGTATTTCTTGCTTGGCGCCGTGCATTAGAATTTCACCATCATCCATTACCGCGAGCGAGTCGAGCAAGCTCAGTATTGCAAGACGCTGTGTAAATACGATGATTGTTTTATCAGGTGCGAGCTTGCTTAAACGCGTGATTAAACGTCGCTCTGA
>NZ_LWFH01001407.1:0-1057 GCF_001635725.1 Oleiphilus sp. HI0066 | reverse complement strand
ACCCAGTACTCGTAAACTTGCTCGTTAAGTCTTTTTAGATATCGATTTACAATCTTGAATTCTTTTGATTCTTGCTCTGCAAACGGGTCCTCCACATATGCATTACCTAGATCACGTTCCTCTAAGAGCTCCATGTTTCCGAGATTACCCAAAAACTCCGGCGGGATTTTAAGTTCTTCTGGCGGGATAAAAGCGATGTCTGATTCAGCGCCAAGTTCAGCTTTACCAGAAGAATCGTTTGCAACAGCCTCGTCACCAACTCCAACTTCGTCACTAACTCCCGTAAATGCGTCCACCTCAAGAGCGCCGTTTCCTACCATATCAATTGGTGCAAATAAATCTACTGTACTGACCGCCTCCCTATCACCTTTCGTGCCTATACTGGACTCTTTCTTTTTAACGATTTCTTGCTTTGCTCCAAAATCTAGCTGAGCCTCTTTCGTGACATCTTGGTTATTCGAACTAAATTCATCACCAAGCTTGTGCTCATTGATCAAATGATCAATTAAGTCCTCTTCATTTACTTTATCTTTCTTTACTTCCTCAATTTCTGGTTCAGGAGGTTCTTCTATGGGGGGGCGTTCTTTACGCGCTTCTACTATGCGTGGAGAAACACTAGTCAAGGACAGGTTGATTGCAGTGTACGCGTGTTTTGAGTGGTTTTCTGTTTGAGAAAATGAATAGACTGCAACAAATACAATAGCGTGCAATATAGTACTCAGTAGCACTAATCTAGAAAAAACTTTTTGTTGCTGGTAGTTAGTGCTCATTTAGCGAATTAACTCGACTGCCTATTTAAAGCCCTTGGTATCCTCGTGACTATAGTCTAGCTTTAATCTCTGTAAGCGTACGAAGAGAGCAGCCGTCTCATCACTAGGCATTTCAAACTTTTTAGCAGACTGCAGTGCATTGTACATATAGTCATCAAGCTCTTTATAGCCGCTTCTCTTCTTAAATTTCAATCCGTGAATAAGCCCTTCTTCAGATACAACAAAACTAATCGCGCCATTATAAAATCGTCCATCCCATTCTGGCAGATCCTCGCCATACTCAATTA
>NZ_LWFH01001406.1:0-1233 GCF_001635725.1 Oleiphilus sp. HI0066 | reverse complement strand
GGTGATTATGCAAACCTACACTCCTGAAGAATGGGCTGAACAAAACAGCTAAGCGATTCGAGTTAAAACGACAAGGCAACTATGGATAAATTAATGATTGGCGGCGGTGTCGCGTTAGATGGCGAAATTCGCATCTCTGGCGCAAAAAACGCAGCCTTACCAATTCTCGCGGCAACTTTGCTCGCCGATGAACCTGTTTCGATTGGCAACTTGCCACATCTTCATGACATCACCACGATGATTGAATTGATGGGACGTATGGGCGTTGAGTTATTGATTGACGAGAAATTGAGCGTCGAAGTCAATGCGACAACGATTCAAGACTTAACTGCGCCCTATGATCTAGTCAAAACTATGCGCGCCTCTATCTTGGTGCTTGGTCCTTTGCTAGCTCATTTCGGTAAAGCACATGTTTCGTTACCAGGCGGATGTGCAATTGGTAGTCGACCTGTTGATCTGCACATCAAAGGTTTGCAGGCAATGGGTGCGGATATAGTAGTTGAAGATGGCTATATCAAGGCAAGCTCAAATGGACGCTTGAAAGGCGCAACCATCGTATTCGATGTCATCACCGTAACAGGTACTGAAAACTTATTAATGGCTGCTGCGCTTGCTGAAGGCAAAACGATCCTGAAAAACGCTGCGAGAGAGCCAGAAGTTGTCGATTTGGCAGAATGCTTGATCGCAATGGGTGCCAAGATCACAGGCCATGGTACTGATGTTATTGAAGTGGAAGGTGTCGAGAGCCTAAAAGGCACGCATTATGACGTAATGCCGGATCGTGTAGAGACTGGAACATACCTCGTTGCAGCAGCAGCAACACGCGGTCGCGTTAAACTAAAAGATACACGAGCAGATTTACTAGATGCTGTATTAGTTAAGCTTGAAGAAGCGGGTGCAGAAATCACAACGGGTGAAGACTGGATCGAACTAGATATGAAGGGTAAACGTCCGAAAGCAGTTTCGGTTAAAACAGCGCCTTATCCTGCTTTTCCCACGGATATGCAAGCGCAATTCGTATCAATGAATTGCGTCGCTGAAGGTTCAGGCTCAATTACCGAAACAATTTTTGAAAATCGTTTCATGCACGTGCAAGAGCTACAGCGTATGGGCGCTGATATTAAGGTCGAAGGCAACACTGCGATTATTACAGGCGTTGAAAAACTTCATGCAGCGCCGGTTATGGCAACAGATTTGCGTGCTTCTGCAAGTCTTGTAATCGCAGGATTACTG
>NZ_LWFH01001405.1:0-1170 GCF_001635725.1 Oleiphilus sp. HI0066 | reverse complement strand
ACCCCGTTAAAGGTGTCGAGAAGAACTTACATTTGGTTTCTCAAGTAAAACCCAATGTACAAGATCTAGTAAGTCATGATGTATTGATTCAAGTGAAAGCTGCCGCGCTTGGCTGGGTCGATCTACTCATGACAAGCGGACAGTATCAGCATATGCCGCCTTTACCATATACCCCAGGCTTAGAATATAGCGGGGTGATTGAATGGGCTGGTAAAGAGGCGAAAGCAGAGGGTTTGTCTATTGGTGATCGCGTATTTGTAGATGGGTTTGTGACCGGACCAAGATCTCCGGGAAAGTATCAGCAATATGGAGGGTTCGCTAACTACGCGGTTGCACCTGCTGAAGCTGTTAGAGCAATTCCTGAGGGTTTCAGCTTTGAACAAGCGTGTAACCTTTTAGGAAGTTATGAGACTGCTTATCACTGCCTCGTAAAATGTGGCGAATTAAAGCCTGGTGAGACCGTTCTCATTCATGGCGCCTCAGGCGCAACGGGTTTAGCTGCGTTGCATATGGCCAAGTTGTTAGGCGCTAAGGTCATTGCAACTGGGCGCAGTGATGAAAAATTGGCAGTGGTTAAAGAGCAGGGTGCAGATTGGGTTATTAATACTTCATCATCTGATCCTGATTTCGGTGTGAGTCGCTTCAGAGATGAAGTGAAAGCACTTACCAATGGTGCCGGGGTCGACGTGGTTTACGATGGCGTAGGTGGGGATATATCGCTTGAGAGTATGCGTTGCGTAAAGTTCGGAGCGCGGTTTCTTATTGTTGGTTGGGCATCAACGCCGTTTGTCGCAAAAGGAAAAGGCCAACGTGGAGCGCCTAATGCGAATATGCTCCCCACTAACTTAATTATGATGAAAGGGCTCAAAGTCTTGGGCTGTCCTACTGTCATATCCGCGCAGCAAGATCCATCTATTCGACAAGAACGCTTATCACAGATTATGTCATGGGTACGAAATGGTGATATTCAGCCGTTTGTTTCAAGTGTTTATGACTTGGAAAATGTTAAACAAGCAATGAAAGATAAATGGACTGGTAAAATTATTGGCGGCGCAGTGCTTAAGCCAGAATAAATTGATATTGAGAGTAAGTGCACGAAAGTGTAATGAGTGCCTGATTGTGTGAGAGCGTTAATTCAGAATTTAGAGGAAAGTGCGGGGCGCTGAGTTG
>NZ_LWFH01001404.1:0-1115 GCF_001635725.1 Oleiphilus sp. HI0066 | reverse complement strand
GGACTAGGGCGTGCGGGCATCAGCATACCAACGAAGCACTCATTAGCCTTTCAGCTTGCACATGCAAAAGCACAAGATGCCGTGCATACCCCATTGAGCTTTGAAAACATTTCAACAGATCTAAACGCACTTAAGGAAGTTAGTGATTTCGGCACTCTAGCGCTTCATAGCCAAGCCAAAAATCGCCAAGAATACCTGCAACGCCCTGATTTTGGCCGACTCTTAAATGAGCCATCATGCGAATTACTCAATCAAGACCAAGGCAACAAAAACATCGACTACGACTTAGCGATTGTCGTTGTTGATGGTCTGTCTGCGTTTGCCATCGAGCAAAATGCTGCGCCATTTCTAGCCGAGTTATTACCTCGATTAGGAGCGCGAGAAGCCCCCTCAGAGTCATGGAACATTGCGCCAATTTGTATCGTTGAACAAGGTCGCGTCGCGATTGGAGATCATATCGGCACACTTTTAAATGCAAAAAGCGTCTTGGTTTTGATTGGAGAACGCCCCGGTTTAAGTTCTCCTGACAGCATGGGGCTCTACCTAACTTGGTCTCCAAAACTCAATTTAACTGATGCTAGCAGAAACTGTATTTCAAACATTCGACAAGCCGGAATGGGCTATTCAGAGGCAGCTCAAAAAGCGACTTATTTATTAAATGAAGCACGAATCAAAAAGCTCTCTGGTGTTCAACTGAAAGACAGAAGCGAAGACGAAAGTTTTCTTGAGGCAGAAACGAAAAAGCCCGCTTAATAGCGGGCTTCCTACAATAAGAAAGTGCCTGAAACTAACGCTTTCTAGCTACTCGCAAACCGAGCAAGCCCAACCCAAGAAGAGCTAACGAACCAGGCTCTGGAACATCAACAGAGCTAAGAACAACGTTATCTAACATAATGCCAATATTGTCGCCGCCAGCGTGATTAAAAATAATCGAATCACTTGTGTCACTGCCAACAATAAATTGATAAGTGACTGTCTGCCATGGATCAGAGCTGTTCAAAGAGAAGTTCTGATCAAAGAATCCGCCCAAGGTAACAGCCATTGTATCGCCACCACTGTTTCGCTGATTTCCTGAGATGTCAAAACTCAACTCGTAAGTACCTGCGGCAAGAAAA
>NZ_LWFH01001403.1:0-881 GCF_001635725.1 Oleiphilus sp. HI0066 | reverse complement strand
GCATTGTCGCGTGATTTAGATGAGTTGAATCCAAACTTAGTGATTGAATATGTTCTTACCGGCACACTCGTGCAAAGTGAGCGAGGCGTTGTGGTGAATGCACGTATTACGCATCACAAGACGAATAAGGTCGTTGCATCGACATCAAAGTTTTTGCCAAATATTGTTGTAGCGAATCTATAAGATCATTAATACTTGTCGAAGAATTTTCGGTGAGCGCAAAACTTAACCGCCTGTAACATGAATCGTTGGAGCTTGATGCCCTCGGGCATTATCCAATATGGCTTGACTTGCTTCTCTAGAAATAAATGCTTGAGCTGAAGAAACAACGGCTTTTGAACTAACGCCGATAATGCGTGCATTTACTATATATCCGCCTTGTTGTTGGGCTAAGGTGCCTGCGATAACAAACTGAATTGGAAGATTTTCAGCAAGTTTGTTCGGATCTTTACTGAAGAAAAAATCACCTGAGTTGGTTACCTGAATATCACTGGTAGATTTGAAATCAATGACAGGAATACCAAATTTGTTCACTTCATGTATGAGTGATTCTGATATTTGTAAGCCAAGTAAATTTGTTTCTTGATAGTTGCTGTCGAGCAATACAAAGGAACTAACTGCGATGGGGGTTTTGTCATTGACGAAACTTAGATTAGCCATCAAATCTTGCATTAAGCCGCGAACAAAATAGTTTACGTCTTTATGTAAAAGCTTGATTGGATGAGGTGTGCCTTCTGTAGCTTTGGTTCGCTGCCCTAAATGTTCTTGTTGCTCTTCACTAAATGAAACGCTGGCTTGTGTTGATGGCGATAATGTTGAGGTCTCTTCATCTTTTGTTTCTACTTCATCAGTATTTGCAATGGCTACAGATTGGCTGAGAG
>NZ_LWFH01001402.1:0-1057 GCF_001635725.1 Oleiphilus sp. HI0066 | reverse complement strand
CTTGGCCTCACATCAATACAGGCATTCGTTTATGCTCTATAGCTTGCCGTCAGCAGCCATCTGCATGTAGCTTGGGTCAAAACGGAACTTCACGTTTGATGCATCACCGAAGGTACCTTTTGGCATTTCAATTCCGATAAATCCTGCATCTGGAGCACCTTCACCTAACAAGCCATGCTTGAAAGAAAACTCCGCAACATTTTCCATGGTGCTCACAAGAGCATCGCTATTTGTTAGTTCAAGAGCTTGCGCTGGCGTGTAGAACATTTCAGTACTTGCTAACTGTGCTTCATAACCAGTCAAGTCAGTACCTGATGCTTCTGCCATGTACGTTTTTGCTGAAGTCGCTGCATCATCAGAGCCACTCATTAAGCCCATGATTTCGTACCATGCACCCACTAAAGCTCTCCCAAGATCAGGGTTCGCAGCCAAGGTCTCTGTATTTATCACAAGCAAATCGATGATTTCACCTGGAATCATTGAAGAGTCGAATACTTTAGTGCTGTTTGGCATCGCTTCGATTTCGCTGAGCAAGGGATTCCATGTTGCAACCGATGTAACGTCATCTGTGCCATAAACAGCAACCATGTCTGCATCAGAGGTATTCACAACAGTGAGATCTTTTTCGGTTAAACCAACCGTTTCAAGACCACGTGCTAGCAAGTAATGCGATACGCTCAACTCAACCAAGTTAACGTTTTGGCCTTTGATGTCAGCTAGGGAATCTTTGCCTTTCAACACGATACCGTCGTTACCATTTGAGAAGTCACCAACTACGAGCGCCGTGCTATCTACACCACCTGCGGCTGGAATCGTAAGGGCATCCATGTTTGTCATCGTACAAGCCGCGAACTCGCCTGCAGAGTATTGGTTGATCGACTCGATGTAGTCATTAATCTGAACGACCTCAATATCGATACCGTATTTGTCGCCCCATTTCTTCACGATGCCTTGCTCGGCGCCATACGCCCAAGGCATCCAGCCGACATAAATCGACCAGCAAATTTTGAAGCTATCAGAAGCTTGTGAGACAGATGAAAGTGAGAACGCAAGAAGA
>NZ_LWFH01001401.1:0-1623 GCF_001635725.1 Oleiphilus sp. HI0066 | reverse complement strand
TAAAGCTTTGAACGCTTCTATCGGTGCGACAGAACCGAAATCAACAGTGGTGCCTGCCCAATCAAAAATGGCGGCTTGAACAGTGTTATTTGTGTTGTTCATAAATATCTCGCGTGTTTATAGCCAATAGCGTTCTTCAGAAACTGCTTGAATAAGTCTTTGAATATCTTCAGGAAATACGTGGCCAATCGTGCCGATTCGGAAGCAATCTGCTTGGCTTACTTTTCCGGGGTAAATAACGAAACCGCGTTTTTTTAATCCGTCATAAAAGGTATTGAAGCGATAACTTTCATACTGCGGGTTTAAAAACGTACTAATAAATGGTGAGCGTAAATCACCTTGTAGTAAGGTTGTGAAGCCAAGCTTTTCGATGCCGGCGATAAGGGTATCTCTATTTTTCAAGTAGCGTTGATAGCGCGCTTCAACACCGCCTTCTTGTTCTAATTCGATAAGAGCTTGCTCAAATGCGCGTACAACATGAGTTGGTGATGTAAAACGCCACTTGCCAGGGTCTTTCTCCATCGCTTGCCATTGATCAAATAAATCTAAGCTGTGTGAGCGCGCTAGGCCTTCACATTTGGCAATAGAGGAATGCTTTGCGAGCACAAACCCAAAGCCAGGGACGCCTTGAATACATTTGTTGGCGCTACTGATTAAAAAGTCGATATTTAACTCAGCCAGATCAAGAGGAATGCCGCCGAAAGAACTCATAGCGTCGACAATGAAGGTGCAGTTGTTTTCTTTGCAGACATGACTGATGGGCTCAATGGGGTTGAGCATTCCCGTCGTTGTTTCGCAATGAACCATTGCGACATAGATGTCCCCGGAAAGCTCCTTTAACACCTGTTGTAGTTTGGCGGGGTCGACAGGAGATGTTTCTCCGTAATCGATCAGACTAAAAGGAATGTTCAGGGTCGAAGCCATGGTTGCCATGCGTTGTCCATAGGCACCATTAGCGAGTATGACTAAATGTCCTGATGCTGGTATGACTGAACCAAGTGTTGCTTCGACAGAGGCTGAGCCGCTACCTTGCATCAACACAGCAGTGTATTCGTCTTGGTATTCCTCACTAGTTGCAAGTTTTACCAAGCGCTGTCTGACGCCTTGAACAAGTTGTTTGTAGTCATCATCCCAAGTACACCAATCGCGTAACATGGCATTTCTCACTCCGATGCTTGTTGATAGAGGGCCAGGAGTAAGAAGTAAATAAGGGTTTATCGGTGCATCCATTTTGGTCGTCATAAGTAAATCTCAAAATTATTGGTATATACCAGTTGAGCGAGATACTATGTGCACCTTTAGGTAAGGGTCAACGCTTTACCTGCAAAATTCATAAAAGTGAAATATACGGAGATCAGACAGTTGAGGTCTGATAGATAAAAGAATCATGGGTACATTAGCGAACGCAATAAAAGAGACTCTGACGGAAAATATCATGAGATGGAGAGGGGAAGGCGAGATGAAACTACCCTCTGAGCGATACTTGAGTGAGCAACATTCAACAACGCGGGTAACAATCCGAGAGGCTTTGAAGTTGCTAGAAACAGAAGGCTTGATTTATCGGGAGAACCGACGTGGTTGGTTTATATCCCCACCTAAATTGCGTTATGACCCAAGTGTTCA